>DASWHU010000331.1:0-1794 GCA_036398035.1 Alphaproteobacteria bacterium
GGTCGAGACGTGCATGACCACCGCCGCGTCGGCCCCGAGGCCGAGCCGCCGGCGGGCCAAGCGGCGCTGCCAGCGCGGCCTGAGCAGGCGGCGGGTCTGGTCGGCGAGGCCGATCGTGTGCACGACCGGCGCGTCCGCGCGGTTCGCCTTGCGGAACGCGCGCGCGGCGTCCTCGGCGCACACCAGCAACAGGTCGCAGGCCGCGGCCTCGGAGGCGTCGATGCGCGCCTGGGACAGCGCCGACAGCGATGTTGTGACGCCGTGCTCGAAATCGATCACCGGCACGCCGCGCTCGCTGAGCAGGCCATAGATCTGGGCGCCGAGCGGACCGATCAGGCCGTTGGTGAGCAGCGCCCGCGGCCGGCGCGCGCCCGGCCATGGCGAGTCGAGATGCCGGCGCACCGCTTCGGCCTGGCGGCCGAGATGGTCGAGGCCGGCGGCGACATGGCCCGAGATCAAGTGCGCCACCGCCCGTACCTGCCCGGTGCCGAGCCCATCCGTCGCGGCGAGGTTCGCCGCCAGCCAGTCGGCGATCTCGGCGTCGAGTGCGCCCGTGGGCGGCGGTGCCGCCGGGTCGGTGCGCACCTCGGCCGCGGCGCGTGCCGGCGACCCGAGCCTGACCAACCGATAGCCGCGCAGCCAAAGCCAGAGCAGAGTCTCATCGAGCGCCTCGTTGCCGGCGCCGACGGCGAGCGTTGCGCCGCCGACCGACGATTCGAGTCCGAGCCGCGCTAGCCCCTCGTGGATGAGCGCCGCCGCCGGCACCGGCGCGATGCGCCGGCCGAGATCGAGGATGCCGGTGTCGTTGACCCGCGCCGGCACCGGCACCGGCACCGGCTCGGTGACGACCTCGACGCCGTCGACGAAGCCGCGCGCAGCGAGCCCGGCATAGGGAGCGCCGAAGCGCGGCGGCACCAGCGGCTGCGCCGGGTCCCAGGCCGGCGCGTCGTGAAGCGCCAGCACCAGCCGCCCGGGCCTGCGGTCGGCCACCAGCCGGGCGAGCAAGCTCGCCCGGTAGAGCACGCCCGCTACCAGCCGGGAGGTGAGCCCGGCCAACCTGACATGGCCCGGCACCAGGCCGAAGCGCGCCTCGATGCCGCGCGCGCGCAGATGCGCATCGAGCGCGTTCGCGACCTCGATCGCCAGCCGGCCAAGGGCGAAGCACGCCGGCTGGTCGATCAGCGCATCGGCGTTGTCGACCGCACCGGCCGAGCGCGGGTCGGCGGCGAGCAGCGGGTTGTCGGTGACCGCGACGGCGCCGGGGTGGGCCGCGCGGACGTGGGCGAGCGCGGGCAGGCTGTCGATCAGGGCGAGGGTGGCCATCACCCCGCCGCCGGCGTCACCGGGAAGCGGGTCCACGCCTCGTGCAGCCGCGCGGCGAGCCGCCCCGCGCCGCGTCCGTCGATGAGGCGCATGCCGCGCGCGCGCAGCCGCCGCCACAAGAAGTCGTCGTCGAGCAGGCGCTGCACCGCGCGCGCGATCGCCGCCACATCGGCCTCGGCGACCAGCGCGCTGCCCGCGCGCGCCGCCCAGTCGAGGCTCGGCCGCTGACGCGGGCCTTGCGCCACCAGCACCGACGGCAGGCCGCAGCACAACCGCTCGAGAAAGGAGACGCCCGGCGCGCCGATCGCGATGTCACTCGCTTCGTAAAGGCCGATCAGGTCGGCGGCGTCGGTGACCAGGCCGGCGTCGCCGCGCGCGCGGCGCTTTGCGCGCACCGACTCGAGGCCGGGCGCACTCGCTCCGAGCGCGACGGTGACTCGCAGCGCGCCCTCGACGCGGTCGAGAGCATCG
>DASWHU010000332.1:0-30359 GCA_036398035.1 Alphaproteobacteria bacterium
GTCGTTGAGCGCATTGTACGGGCGGCCGTTGTACAGGCCGGACAGGATGTAGGTCTTGCCGGTCGCCATGTCGGTCTTGATCAGCATGCGCCCGCCAAAGTCGGCGCCGAGGGCGGCGAGCATGTTGCCGTCGCGGTCGAACTTGAGGCCGTTCGACATGCCCGACGGCGAGCGGAAGATGGTCGACTCGCCGCTCTTCGGGTCATAGCGCCAGATGTTGCCGGCCTGGACGTACATGCCCGACGGGTCCTTGCAGAACTTGCTGAAGGTAATGTCGCTGAAGTACATGTAGCCGTCATGGCCGGCGGCGACGCCCTCGGTCAGGATGCAGCCGCCGTCGAACACGCGCATCAGCTTCGAGCCCGCGGGCACGAACGCGGCATCGCCGGTCGGCGCCGGGAAGCCGGCGTCCATGCCCTCGTAATACTGTGCCGAAGCCGAGCCAGCGGCGGCGGCCACCAGCGCCGCCGCGGCCGCAAAACCGATCAGATGCTTGAAGCTCATTGTCATCCTCCCTGATGAGTCGAGTCCGTGCCGGCCTGCGCGGCCGGCCCGGCAATGGGGGCGATCCGTGACCGACCGCTCCCCGGATCGGGCACGTCGCCGGCAGCACGCAGGTGGAGCGCGTGCCGGGTCGGAACCCGAGATCGCCGCAACGATACCCCATCGGGCGTGCCGAGATGCAAGAGTTTCTGCCCCGGCGTTCAGCGGATCGCCGCCGGCAGCCACAGCGCGATGTCGGGGACCAGCAGCACCATGGCGAGGCCGACCGCCTGCAGGCCGATGAACGGCCACATGGCATTGTAGATGTTGGCGAGCTCGATTCCGGGCGGCGCCACCCCCTTGAGGTAGAACGCCGCCGGCCCGAACGGCGGCGTCAGGTAGCTGATCTGCATGTTCATGCAGAACAGGATGCCGAACCACACCGGGTCGTAGCCCAGCGCGACGACCGCCGGCACGAAGATCGGCATGGTCAACAGGCAGATGCCGATCCAGTCCATGAACATGCCCAGCACCACCAGCACCGCCATCATCACCACGACGATGCCGAGCGGCCCGAACGGCAGGCCGGTGATCAGGCCTTTGACGAAGGCGTTGCCGCCCATCAGGTTGTAGACCCCGATCAGCGCGGTGGCGCCGAAGGTGATCCACAGCAGCATGCCGCAGGTGTTCATGGTCTGGAACAGCGCCTCGCGCAGCATCGGCCAGCTCAGCTCGCGGCGCACCGCCGCCGAGACGATCGCGCCGACCGCGCCCATGCCGGCGGCCTCGCTGACCGAGGCGATGCCGAGGTAGATCGAGCCGAGCACGGCCCCGGCAACGCCCAGCGGCAGCACCAGGCCGCCGATCAGCCTTAGCTTCTCGCGCCGCGGCAGGTTGCGCTCCTCGACGGGCGCCGGCGGCCCCAGCTCCGGGTTGATCTGGCAGCGCAGCGCGATGTAGGCGACGTAGATGGTCGCCAGCAGCAGGCCCGGGATGATGGTGGCGACGAACAGCTCGCCGATGTCGACGCCGGCGGTCAGCCCGTAGATGATCAGCACGATCGAGGGCGGGATCATGGTCCCCAGCGAGCCGCCCGCGCAGATGGTGCCGATGGCGAGCTTGCGGTCGTAGTTCAGCCGCAGCATCTGCGGCAGCGCGACGAGGCCCAGCAGGATGATCTCGCCGCCGATGATGCCGGTCATCGCCGCCATCAGCACCGCCACCACCATGGTCTGGATGGCGAGCCCGCCGCGCAGGCCGCCGGCCCAGATGTGCATGGCGCGGTACAGGTCGCGCGCCACGCCCGAGCGCTCGAGCACCGACGCCATCAGGATGAACATCGGCACCGCGACCAGCACGAACTCGCGCACGAAGCTGAAGATGCGGCTCTCGATCAGGAACAGGCCGGGCATGCCGAACTCGCCGAGCGCGAACGCCATCGCCACGAAGCCGGTGACGAAGGCGAGCGGCAGGCCCATCACCAGCAGCACGGCGATGGCGGACACCATCACCACGGTCGCGAGCTCGATGCTCACGGCGGCGGCTCGCGATCACGGCTGCGCCGGCTGAGGTCGCGGAAAAGCTGGCCGATGCCGAGCGCGAACATCGCCGCACAGGCGAACACCATCGCGCTCTTGACGATCGGCGGCAGCGGCAGGCGCGAGGCTGTGCCCGCGGTCTCCATGATGCTGATCGACTTCCAGGCGTCGAGCGAGGACTGCCAGCCGAGCAGCCCGACGAAAGCGAGCATGATCAGCTCGTTGACCACGTCGAGCGCGCGCCGCGCCGCGGCCGGCATGCGGTCGTAAAGGAGCGTGATGCGGATATGCGCGCGCCGCTGCAGGGTATAGACGCCGCTGACCACGAAGCCGACCGCGGACAGCGTCGTGGTGGTGTCGTGCGCCCACACGGTCGGGGCGCCGAAGGCGTAGCGCGAGACCACCTCGAAGGCGATGATCAGCATGCTGGCGAGGAACAGGTAGCTGAACAGCTCGCCGGTCCGTCGCGCGAAGCGGTCGACCGCCGGCTCGGCTCGTGGACGCTCGACCACGGCCGGCGGTTAGTCGGTGAGCAGGCCGATGGTGCGCAGGAACTTGATCTGCGCCTGGTAGGCGCGCTCGGCGCCCGGGCTGCGCTTGGCCCAGTCGCGCCACACCTCGATCGCGATGTTGCGCAGCTTCTGGCGCTCGCTCGCCGGCCAGTCGACGATCTCGACCCCGGCGCCGCGGTCGGCGGCGACGTCGGCCAGGTCCTGGAGCTCGAGCCGGCGGGTCATGTCGCGCGCGAAGTCGCGCACCGCGACCTCGAGGATCGCCTGAACGTCGGGCGCGAGCGCGTCCCAGCGCGCCTGGTTGACCGAGACCTCGATCACCGGCATCGAGTGGATGCCCGGGTAGATCGGGTAGCGCGCGATCCTGTGGAAGCCGAGCTGGTGGTTCATCGAGAACGTCGCCCAGTCGGCGGCGTCGACCACGCCGCGCTCGAGCGCGGTGAACACCTCTGACGCCGGCAGGTTGACCGGCGCGGCGCCGATGCGCTGGAAGATGTCCTGGGCCATGCCCTCGGGCGCGCGCAGCTTGACGCCGCGGAAATCGTCGACCCCGCGGAGCGGGATCTTGGAGACGAACGCCTCCTTGCCGGTGGTCGCGCCGCCGATGTAGTGCACGCCGTAGCCCGCATGCAGGTCGGCGAGCAGCTGATCGCCGCCGCCCTTGTGCAGGAACATCAGCATCTGGTCGGGATGGTCGTAGGCCGCGATCAGGTCGCCGAGCAGCGCGAACGCCGCGTCCTTGCCCGAGAAATAGACGGTCGCCGTGATATGGCCGTCGAGCAGCCCGGCGCCGACCGCGTCCAGCGTCTCGCTGTACTGGACCACCGCGCCGACCGGCAGCAGGCGCACCTTGAGCCGCCCGCCGGTCAGCGTCTCGATGCCGTCGGTGAAGTCCTGCATGATCTGGAACGCGATCTCGCCGGTCGAGGTCGCGGCCTGGAAGGTCCATTCGGTGTCGGCGGCGCGCGCGGGAATGGTCACGGCCGAGGCCGAGATCGCGACCAGGGCGAGCGCGCACCCGGCGCGGCGGATGGCGGTGACGGCGCGGGCAAGGCGCGGCATGGCAGGCATCCTCAGTCGCTTGCGCCAAGCAGCCCGAGGCGCTTGAGGAAGGCGATGTGCGAGTCGTAGATGCGCTTGGCCATCGGGCTGCGCGCGGCGTACTCGGCCCACACCTCGACCGCGACCTCGCGGAACTTGCGCCGCTCGTCCGCGCTCCAGCTGACCAGCTCGATGCCCTTCTCCGCCGCATGCGCCGCGACCGCCGCGTCCTGGAGCGCGATCTCCTCGACCATGTCGCGCGAGAAGTCGCGCACCGCCATCTCGACCAGCGCCTTGATGTCGGCGGGCAGCTCGTTCCAGCGGTCCGTGTTGACCGCGACGTCGGCCATCGGCGCCGAGTGGAACCCGGGATAGAGCGGGTAGGGGGCGATCGCGTGGTAGCCGAGGTCGTCGTTCATGCCGAGGGTGCCCCAGTCGGCGGCCTCGACGACGCCGCGCTCGAGCGCGGTGTAGACCTCGGCGCCGGGAATGTTCACCGGCGCCGCGCCGATGCGCTTGAAGATCTCCTGGGCCATGCCCTCGGGCGCGCGGATCTTGACGCCCTTGAAATCGGCCAGGCTGCGGATCGGCTTCTTCGACGGGATCGACTCGTGTCCCCACGAGACCGCGCCGACGTAATACGATCCGTACTGGGCGAACAGCTCGCGCCCGAGCTCGATGCCGCCGCCGTAGTCGAGCCACATGTGCAGCTGGCGGACGTTGTCGTAGCCGCCGTTGAGGTCGGCGAGCAGGGAGAAGGCGGGGTCCTTGCCGGCGAAGTAGCCGGTGCCGCCGTGCATCGAGTCGAGCAGGCCGGCGGCGACCGCATCGAGCGTCTCGTTGTAGGCGACCACCGTGCCCACCGGCAGCGGCTCGATCACCAGCCGGCCGCCGGTGATCTCGCCGACGCGCGCGCAGAACGCCTCGAACACCTTCTGGTTGATGCTGCCCGCCTGCCACAGCGACTGCATCTTCCACGAGAACTGCGGCTCGGCGTGAGGTGCGCCGGGAAGCGCGAGGGCGGCGGCGAGCGCCACCGCGATCCATCGCCCGACGCGTCGGCTCATTCGCTTCCTCCCTGTCGGCGGCGCCTGGCCGCCTTCGGCCCTGTCTTGGTTCCGGGCCGTTCCCCTCTGCATGACTCTACCTTGACCGGCGCGGGCAAACCAGCGCCGGCCGCGGTCACGAGAACGGCGCGCGCTCGCTGCCCTGGTACAGCAGCGCGCCGTGCAGCTCGGCGGCGCGGGTGTGCGCGGCGACCGCGATCGGGTCGAAGTCCGAGGCCGGCTTGGGCTCGCGCTCGTAATAGCCGAAGTCGTCCTCGCCGCGCACCAGCACCGCCGAGTCGTGCGGACCGTTGAGCTGGCGGACGTGCGGCGCGATGTAGCGGACGGCAAAGCCGATACGCCGATCGTCCGACGGGTTCGGGTTCGAGCCGTGGATCAGGCGCACATGGTGCAGCGACATCTCGCCGGGACGCAGGATCACGTCGACCGCTCGGCCCTCGTCAACCGGATAATCGACCACCTGGCCGCGGGTCAGCATGTTGTCCTTGGCGTTGGTGTCGACATGGGGCAGCTGGCCAAGCGTGTGGGTGCCCGGGATCACTCGCATGCAGCCGTTCTCGGGCACGCTCGGGCTCAGCGCCACCCAGGCGGTGGCCACGTCGGGCACGCTCAACCCCCAATAGGTCGAGTCCTGGTGCCACGAGACGTAGCGGGGATCGCGCGCGTCCTTGGTGAAGAACGACGATCCCCAGCACAGGATGTTGGGCCCGATCACGTCCTCGACCGCATCCAGCACCGTCTCGTCGCGCACCAGGTCGGCGAGGAAGGTGTACAGCAAATGCGGCTTGAACCTGAGCGTGCCCTCGAACTTGCCGCCCTTGGCGGCCTCCGCGGCCTCGAGCCTCGCCCGCAGCTTCCCGGCCGCGGCCTCCGGCATGATCGGAACCGGGAATACGTAGCCGTCGCGCCGATAGGCCTCGATTTGCGCGTCGGTCAGCAGTCTCGACATCGTCCGCCTCGTCAAGCTGGGTCGCCCGCCCGCCCTTAAACCACAGCAGGGCGTCGGCGCCAAGGGCCGCAGGGGGCGCTAAGATGGCCCGGCCACGGTGCCGGCAGGCTCGTGTCGTCAAAGGGCTTGCCCGCGGTACAAGGATTCCTTACTTTCCCCTTGAAAGGATATCCTCATGCTGGCGAAGCTCACCTCGAAGAACCAGTTGACCCTGCCCAAGGCGGTGCTCGAGGCGGTCGCCAAGGCGGACTACTTCGACGTCGTCGCTGAGGACGGGCGCATCGTGCTCACGCCCGTGCGCGTGGCCCGCGCCGAGGCCGTCCGCGCCAAGCTGCGCGAGCTCGGCGTCGACCCGAAAGATGTCGCGGCGGCCGTCGGGTGGGCGCGCGACGCCAAGTCACGGTGAGGGTCGTTCTCGACACCAACGTCCTGGTCTCGGCGCTGTTGTTCAGCCGCGGTCAAGTGTCGTGGCTGCGGCCGGCTTGGCAAGATGGCGGGCTGCGCCCTCTCGTCAGCAAGGCGACGGCGACGGAGTTGCTGCGGGTGCTCCAGTACCCAAAGTTCCGCCTCACCACAGCTGAGCGGGACGATCTGCTGGCGGACGTCCTGCCGTTCTGTGAAACGGTCACGCTTGACGATCCGCCTGCAAACGTCCCCTCCTGTCGCGATCCTCACGACACGAAATTCCTTGAGCTCGCACTCGCCGGCGGGGCCGACGCGCTGGTGACCGGCGACGCGGACCTGTTGGCGCTGGCGCCCGCGTTCGCCGTACCGATCGTGACGCCTGCGCAACTGAAAGAGCGGCTCCGCGCTGCCCGGCGCCGGGACAGCCCCGGGTGCTCGGACGGGAGCTAGTACTCGGTTCGTGAAAAGCCGGCACCGAGGAACGGCCTCGCGCTTCGAGATGGCCCTGCGGGCCTCCTCAGCGTGAGGCCTTTATTTTGCAATGAAAATCCTCGTCCTGAGGAGCGAGCGAAGCGAGCGTCTCGAAGGACGTGGACTGTATCACGCATTTGCGGTTCCTGGTACCGGCCTTGCTCCGCAAACGGGTGGCTGGGCACGATCGCGAAAGCGAAATCCCTTGCGACGTAAACAGGTGGTCGCACGCGGCCGCGGCCAATGTCATGTTGAACGGACCCGCGTCGACGTTGTGTTGCGAGGCGTCATGAAAATCACCGACCTCACGATCACCCTGTTCGCCTGGACCGGCATCCCGCCCACCTCCTATGCCCGCCATACCGGGCGGTTCGCGGGCGAGAGCCGGCTCGGCCTGGTGGCCGTGGCGACCGACCAGGGAGTCACCGGGCATGCCGTCATCGGCGCCGCGGCGCACGGCGCCGACCAGGACGCAGGCACGGTGGTGAAGTACCTGAAGCCGCTGCTCATCGGCGAGGACCCGCTCGACCGCGCGCGGCTCTACGACCGCATCGGCGCGCGCCGGCGCTACGTGCCGCCGCGCTGCCTCGGCGCGGTCGACGTGGCCCTGTGGGACATTGCCGGCAAGGTCGCCGCGCTCCCCGTCCACCGCCTGCTCGGCAGCTTCCGCCATGCCGTGCCGGCCTACGCCTCCTCGGCGGTGCTCGAGGCGCCCGCGGCTTACGCCGAGGAGGCGGTGCGCTTCAAGGAGGCCGGCTGGCGCGCCTACAAGATCCATCCGTTCGGGCGCTGGCGCGAGGACATCGAGATCTGCCGGGCGGTGCGCCGCGCGGTCGGCGACGACTATACGTTGATGCTCGATTCGACCTGGAACTATCGCTACGAGCACGCGCTTAAGGTCGGGCGGGCGATCGAGGAGCTCGGCTTCTATTGGTACGAGGACCCGCTCGCCGACGACGACATCTACAACTGCGTCAAGCTCAAGGAGAAGCTCGACATCCCGTTGATGGCGACCGAGTACGCGCCGGGCGGATTCACGGCTTACGCGCCGTGGTTGCTGTTGCGCGCGACCGACTACCTGCGCGGCGACGTCGCGGTCAAGGGCGGGATTACCGCGATGGTCAAGAGCGCGCACCTGGCCGAGGCGTTCGCGCTCAACTACGAGGTCCATCACGGCGGCAACTCGCACAACAACTGGGCCAACCTGCACGTCATCGCGGCGATCCCCAACACCGAGTTCTTCGAGGTGCTGCTGCCGGCGGCGGCGCAGAAGTACGGCGTCGTCGACGACCTCGAGGTCGACCGCGACGGCCTGGTCCACGTCCCCGACCGCCCCGGCATCGGCGCCGAGATCGACTTCGAGCTGATCGAGCGGACCAAGCTCGGCGTGCTCGCCTGACCGGCCTCGCCGGTGCGCCGGCGGGCGCGCGCGCAGGTCCTTGCTTTGCGCCGCAAAATAGCGGCTCCGGCCGGGATATGGTCGTTGACCGGCGATCAAACGCGTGGCTAGAGTGCGCCGTGCCGCGCTCCCAGAGGGCGCGGTTGTGGTGTCCGGGGCCGGCGTCAGCGTGCTCGCGCCCACCCGGCGCCAAGGCGCGGGGTCGCGCCCCGGGCCGCGAGGTGGCGGGCGAGGAGGGGGGTCTTCCATGGAAGCCAAGGTCGTCTGGCTGTTCGTGTTCGTGGCCGTCTACTGGGCCTACTGCATCTTCTGGGGCGTCAAGGGGGCGCTGAGCGCGCGCACGGCGAGCGACTACTTCATCGCCGGGCGCGGCATCTCGGTGTGGGTGTTCGTGCTGGCGGCGACCGCGACCTCGTTCTCCGGGTGGACGTTCATGGGCCATCCGGGCCTGGTCTACCGCGACGGCTTCCCGTACGCCTATGCCTCGTTCTACGCCATCACCATCCCGTTCACCGGCGTGCTGTTCCTCAAGCGGCAGTGGATGATCGGCAAGCGCTTCGGCTTCGTCACCCCCGGCGAAATGCTGTCCGACTACTTCCGCTCCGACGTCATCCGCATCCTGGTGGTGATCGTCGCGCTGAGCTTCTCGATCCCCTATCTCGGCGTGCAGCTGCGCGCTTCGGGCTTCCTGTTCAACGTGCTCACCGACGGCATGCTCAGCGTCGACGTCGGCATGTGGCTGCTGTCGGCGGTGGTGATCATCTACGTCGCCTCCGGCGGCCTGCGCGCGGTGGCCTACGTGGATACCGTGCAGTGCATCCTGCTGTCGGCGGGCATCGTCATCATCGGCCTGATCACGCTCAGCTATGTCGGCGGCCTCGGCGTCCTGATCGACGGCATCGGTGCGCTTACCCAGATCGACGCCAAGACCACCCCCGACGGCTACAGCCACTATGTGGCGATCCCCGGGGTGATCCAGTTCGTCGACAACAGCGCCAAGGCCCAGGGCGGGGTCTGGACCGGCATCATGGTGCTGACCTACATGTTCGCGCTGATGGGCATCCAGTCGGCGCCGGCGTTCTCGATGTGGGCGTTCTCGAACCGCAGCCCGCAGCCGTTCGCGCCGCAACAGGTGTGGGCGTCGTCGTTCGGCATCGGCCTGATCCTGTTCGTGTTCACCGCCATCCAGGGCCTCGGCAGCCACCAGCTCGGCACCGATCTCGCGTTCATGCGGCAGTTTCCGGAGCTGACCTCTGAGTCGGCGTCCGTTCTCCAGACCGGAGTGATCGAGTCGCAATACCGCGGCGCGCTCGACCCGCTCGACCGGAGTGAGACGCGCGACGTGGTGGCGGCGGGGATCGAGCAGTTCAAGGCCACCGGCACGGTACCGACATTTGCCGACATCGCGGCGGGCGGCGGCCCCGCCGCCGAGTTCGCCCGGCGCGTGGTGAGCGCGAGTGCAGGCACCAACTTCAACCCTGGGGCCTCGCCCGTGCTGCTCGACCTGGTCGCCGATCTCAAGCAGCCGGACATGCTGGTGCCCCAGCTGATCCGCCTGATGCAGGACGTGGCGCCGTGGATGGTGGGGCTGTTGTCGGTGTGCGCCCTGGCGGCGATGCAGTCGACCGGCGCCGCCTACATGTCGACCGCAGGCGGCATGCTCACCCGCGACCTGTTGAAGCACTACCTGATGCCGAGCGCGAGCCACAAGTTGCAGAAGTTCTGGGGCCGCGTCGGCGTGGTGGTGATCGTGATGGCGGCGCTGATCGTGGCCAGCGCCTCGTCGGACGCGCTGGTCCTGCTCGGCGGCCTCGCGGTCGCCTACGGCTTCCAGATGTGGCCGGCGCTGATCGCGGTGTGCTGGTGGCCGTGGCTGACGCGCGAGGGCGTCACCCTCGGCCTGATCGCCGGGCTGATCGGGGTCACGCTCACCGACTCGCTCGGTCCGGACTGGTTCGGCATCGAGGCGTGGGGCCGCTGGCCGCTGACCATCCACTCCGCCGGCTGGGGCATGCTGTTCAACATCGGCGTCGCCATCCTGGTCTCGCTGGTCACCCAGCGCGACAGCGACCTCGCCCATCGGATGACCTTCCACAGCTTCCTGCGCGAGCATGCCAGCCTGCCCGCGAGCAAGCGCAACCTGATCCCGCGCGCGTGGGCGATCACGCTCATCTGGTTCGTATTCGCGATCGGCCCGGGCGCGGTGATCGGCAACTACATCTTCGGCTCGCCGACCGATCCGTCGAGCTGGCTGTTCGCCATCCCCTCGATCTGGGCGTGGCAGCTCCTGTGGTGGGCGCTCGGCGTGTTCATGATGTGGTACCTCGCCTACAAGATGGAGCTGTCGACGGTGCCGTCGCGCGAGGTCGAGGCCCTGCACGAGGACATCGGCGACATCCAGCTGGCGCTGGACAAGCCCTGATCGCGGCGTGACCGGCGCCGCGGACAGCGGCTACCTGCTGTGGGTGGTCGCGCTCGCCGCGGCGTTGTGGTGGCCGACCAGCCGCCTGGTCTGGGTGCTCAGCGTGCGCCGCCTCGAGCGCAAGCTGGGGCGCAGGCTGGGTGAGGGCGAGCTCGCCGGGCAGAAGCGCCGGGCGTGGCTGATCGCGGCGGCCCTCAGCCTGATCTTCTCGGCGCTGTTCAACCTGCGCCTGATCGACCGCGGCGGTTGACCGCGCACGCGCAATCCGGCAGCACTCGCATCATGACCGCGGATGCCAGGAGTGACGCGCGCTGGAAGGGACTCGCGATCGCGCTCGCGATCGGCTGCGCCGCATGGTTCCTCTACGACACCTTGATCGCGGCCCGCGACCCCGCGCTCGACGCCCAGTCGGCGGCCGACCGCCAGTTCGAGGACGGCCGCTACGAGCGCGCGCTCGCCCTCTACCGCGAGCGGCTTGCGGTCGAGCCCGCCAACGCCTACGCGTTGCGCGGGGCGGCGCTGTCGCTGATGCAGCTCGGCCGCGACGCCGACGCGCTGGCCGCGTTCGCCGACGCGATCGCCGCCGACCCCGGATTTGCCGGCGCCTACGCCAACCGCGGCATCCTCCACGACCGCATGGGCGACTGGCAGGCGGCGGTCGCCGACTACGAGCGCGCGCTCGCCCTCGACCCCGAGGTGGCCGACGGGCCGCACTGGCTGACCCTGTTCCTGCGCAACCAGCCCGAGCGCCCGCCAGGCGTCGCCGACCGGCTCGCCTACCTCAGGCAGGAGCTCGCCAAGCCCGAGGGCGAGCGCGTGCTGCGCATGCCCGAGCTCGACCAGGCCCAGCGCCCCTACCAGCAATAGCGCGGCGGCCGTTACGCCTCGGCGTGCGGCCTCGCCAGGTCGTGGAACGCGACCGTTCGCAAACGCGCCGTCCTAAACCTCAGGGCGCGTGATATCATATATGATATGAGGCTGGTGCTCGACACCGATGTCCTCGTGGCGGCGATGCGTAGCCCTCGCGGCGCTTCGGCGGCGCTACTGCGGGCGGTACGTGAGGGGAGTGCGACACTCTTGCTCAGCGTTCCGCTCGCCCTTGAGTACGAGGCTGTGTGCCGACAACGCCAGCATCGCTTGGCGGCGGCACTGAGCGACAAAGAAGTGACCACGTTCTTGGACGCAGTGATCGCGATGGCGGAACCGGTCGAGATGCACTTCTTGTGGCGCCCTCAACTTCAGGACCCGGCCGACGAGATGGTGCTCGAAACCGCGGTCAACGGCGTGGCGGAGGCGCTGGTGACCTTCAACTCGAGAGACTTCGGCGCGGCCCCGTCGCGGTTCGGGATCGAGATCCTCCTGCCACGCGACGCATTGACGAGGATTCGACGATGACGAAGGCAAAGACCTACAGCCTGCGACTTCCGCGCTCGCTCAAAGAGGCGGTCGCAGAGTTGAGCCGAGAGGAAGGGACGAGCATCAACCAGTTCGTCGCCACCGCAGTGGCCGAGAAGGTCTCCGCGCTCAGTACGGCCAGGTATTTCGCGCAACGGCGCGCACGTGCGGACCTCGCCGCCTTCGACCGCCTCATGGGTCGGTCCGCGGGCGAGACGCCGCGCGAGGGCGACGAGATCGCGGAACATGGGCCTGGGCGGGTCAGGAACCGCAAGGTCTCGCCGGGTTGCCGGCGCAAACGATCGTGACGGTGCCCGAGCTCGACCACGCCCAGCGCGCCTACCGGCAGTAGCGCGGCGACCAACCTACTTCACAACCGCCAGCAGCAACCGTAGGCTGGGTAATCGGCCTTCCCGCACCTGCGCGGTCCATGACCATGCCCAATTTGATCATCAGGATCGGCCAGGCCCTTCGCTTGGCGTCGCGGCTCGCGCGGCTGACTGGCGAGACGCTGACCGAGGCCGTTGCTGAGGCGCTGCGCGAGCGGCTGGAAAGGGAAGAGCGCCGCCGCCAACGCACCGGCATCGCGGCCCGTCTGATGGAGATTGGCCGCCGTTGCTCTGCCGTGCCGATGCGCGACGCACGATCTCGCGAAGAGATTCTTGGTTACGACGAGCGCGGGCTCCCGCAGTGACGGCGGTATCGCCGTCGCGACGGCAAGATTCGTGGCCCATTCGTCCGTCCCCATCGGGCGGCGTCACCCCGGAGCGCCCGCAAGGCGAATCCGGGGTCCATAGCGCGGCGCGCACCGCCGGATGGATGGCGGCTCTTTGGCCGGCATGACGGAATAGCCGCGCTCACACGAGGCCAAGCACGTCGACCAGCAGCACGCGCAGGAAGAACAGGAGCGCGATGCAGCCGAACAGCAGCCGCACCCAGTCTGACTTGCCGTGCTCGTCGCGCCAGGTCAGCGCGTGCCAGGCGACCGCGCCGGTAATCAGCAGGAACACGACGTCGAAGACTCCCGGCATCGGCCCAGTCTGCGTTTGCCCGGCGCCGCGCCCCGCGGTCAGTAGCAGGGCGGCAGGATGCAGCCCTCGGGCCCGTTCACCATGTGCGCGGTGGCGACGATGAAGGCGATCGTGAACGCCGCCCAGATCGCGTAGCGGATGCCGAGATAGATCATGGTCGGGGTCGGCGGCGGGTGCACGATGCCGTAGTCGGCGAGGTCGAGGCAGTTCGCGTCCGCCCGGCGCACCACCTCGCGGGTGAACGCGCGCGCCCAGGGCGGCACCTTGTCGCGGTACAGATAGTCGAAGAAGTAGCGGTCGAGCACGCGCCGGTCGCTGTCGCCGGTCGGCTCGCCGAACCACGACGCATAGGCCATCCGGAACACCTCGAACTCCGAGACCTCCAGCAGGCCTGCACTGTCGAGGACGTTGGTCACGTCCTCGGAAAGGTCCGGATCCAGCGAAAACATGGGTCGCGCTGCTTTCTGCGGGCGCGCGCTGTGGCCAGCGCGCGAATCCAGTATAGTCAATATAGCCGCACCGGCGGCGCCGATGAAACCGCCGCCGGCGCCGGCGCACACGGTCCCAGGGGAGGAGACGATGGCCCGATCGATGGTATTTGCCGCCCTGCTGGCTTGCCTTGCCGTGCTTGGCGCGCGCGGCGCCGGCGCCGCCTGCCCGAGCGCCGGCGAGGTGGATGCGCGCGTCGCCGCCTATCTCGCCGCCCAGCCGGTGGCGAGCTACGGCGCCGGCCTCAGCATCGCCGACGCCTATTGCGGCCAAGACCTGTACGTCGCCCGTCTCGAGGCCGCGCTCGGGCCGCGCATCGGCTACAAGGTCGGCTTCACCGGCAAGGCGAGCCAGGAGCGCTTCGGGGTTACCGAGCCCGCGCGCGGGGTGCTGTTCGCGCCAATGATCCTCGAGTCCGGCGCCGAGCTTCCGGCCGACTACGGGGTGCGGCCCTTGTATGAGGCGGACTTGATCGTGACCATCGCCGACGCGAGCATCATGGATGCGACCACGCCGCTCGAGGCGGCGGCGGCGCTCGGCGCCGTGGTGCCGTTCATCGAGCTGCCCGACATCGTCGTGCCCGAGGGCGAGACGCTGGATGCGGCCAACATCATCGCGCTCAACGTGATGCCGCGCTACGGCGTGGTCGGCCCCGGCATCCCGGTCGACGCGGACGAGGCGTTCGTCGCCGCCTTCGCCGACATGGAGGCGATCGTGATCGACGAGACCGGCGCCGAGATCGAGCGCAGCCGGGGCTCGGCGCTGCTCGGCAACCCGCTCAATGCCATGCTGTGGCTGGTCGGCAACCTGAAGGCGTCCGGCCTCGCGCTCAAGCCCGGCGACATGATCAGCCTGGGCTCGCTCGGCAAGCTTTATCCGACCGCGCCGGGCAAGACCATCACCATGCGCTACCAGGGCCTGCCCGGCGGCACCAGCGAGGTCAGCGTGCGCTTCCGCTGAGCGGCCGCGGGCGGCGGCGGTCGGGGCGTGCCGCCATGGCCTCGCAGACCGCGGTGTTCACCCGCGTGGTCGGCGACCACATGCGCGCGGCGCCGCCGACCGTGCCCGCCGGGACGCCCATCGCCGATGCCCTCGCGCGCCTGGTCGCGGCCAAGGCGACGGCGCTGATCGTCACCGATCAGGGCGGGCGCATCGCCGGCATCGTCACCGAGCAGGACGTCGCCCGGCGCATCGCCTGCCGCGCCGGGCGCACCGCCCCGATCGAGCAGGCGATGACCAAGCCGGTCGCCACCGTCCGCAGCGACGATCCGCTCTACGCCGCGATCGGCCAGATGCGCAAACGCGCCCTTCGCCACCTGCCGGTGGTCGACGCCGCCGGCGCACCGGTGGGGATGATCGAGCTCTACGCCGCGCTGCAGGTGGCGGCGGCGCAGATGGTCGACCAGATCGACCGCCTGACCCACGACGCGACCGAGGCCGGCCTCAAGGCGGTCAAGGGCGAGCAGGTCGCCGTCGCCGAGCAGCTGTTCGCCGATGGCGTCGCCGGCGGCGAGGTGCTGGCGCTGATCAGCCAGATCAACTGCGACCTTTACCGGCGCGTGGTCGAGCGCTCGCTGGGCGAGATGGCGGCTTGCGGCGCCGGCGCGCCGCCGGTCGAGTTTGCGGTGCTGGTGATGGGCTCGGGCGGGCGCGGCGAAAGCGCGATCGGCGCCGACCAGGACAACGGCTTCGTGCTCGCCGATTACGACGACTCCGACCACGACCGGATCGACGCGTTCTTCATCGCGCTCGCCGAATCGATGACCGCGATGCTCGACCGCATCGGCCTGCCGCTGTGCCCGGGCGGGGTGATGGCGACCAACCCGCTGTGGCGCAAGTCGCTCGGCCAATGGCGGCATCAGATCGGGTTCTGGATTCGGCGCCACGACGAGGGCCTCGTGCGCCTGGCCGACATCTTCTTCGACTTCCGCTGCGTCTACGGCCGCGAGGACCTGGCGCGGGCGTTGCGCGAGGCCGTCACCGAGCGGATGCGCACCGCGCACGCCTTCCTGCGCACCATGAGCACGGTCCAGCACGAGCATCACACCGCGCTCGGCTGGTTCGGCCGGCTGCGCGCCCGCGGCGACGCCGGCCACGCGGGCGCGCTCCACCTCAAATACGACGCGGCCCTGCCGCTGGTCGAGACCGTGCGCCTGCTCGCGCTCGCCCACGGCGTAGCCGCGACCGGTACGCCGGCGCGAATCGACGCTCTTGCCGCCGCCGGCGTGCTCGATGCCGACGAGCGCGACTGGCTGCGCGCGTCGTTTCATCTGATCGCCGGCCTGGTCATCCGCCAGCAGGTGGCCGATTTCCGCGCCGGGCGCGAGGTCGGCTACTGGCTCGACCCGGCGAGCCTCAGGGCGCGCGAGCGCGACCGGCTGGTCGACGACCTGCGCGCGATCGAGGCGCTGCGCGGCCGGGTCCGCTCCGACTTCACGGGCGCGATCTTCTGATGGCCTCGGCGCAGGGCGGTCGCGGCGCCTCGCTGGCGCTGGCGCTGGCGGCGCTCGGCGGGATCGCGCTCGCCGCCGCCGGCACGGCCGCCGCCTGGGCGTGGCCCGCGCATAGTGCGATGGCGCTGGCGGCGGCGCTGGCTGCGCTCGCGCTCGCCGCCGGCACGCTCGGCGCGCTCGCGTTGCGCCTGGTCCGCCTCTATGACGGGCTCGACCGGGTGCGCGGCGACCTCGCCGCCGTTGCCGCGCACCGGGTGCCGGCGGGGCGGCCCGGGCCCGCGCACGGCCTCGATGCCGACGCCGCGCGCCTGGCGGCGCTGGTCGCCGACCTCGGCGGGGCGATCGCCGAGGCCGAGGCGCGCCGCGATTCGCGCCTCGAGGCGGTGCTCGCGAGCCTCGCCGAGGCGGTGGTGGTGGTCACCGAGGCGGGCCTGGTCAGCCTGGTCAACGCCCCGGCCAAGGCGCTGCTCGACGGCGCCCGGGTCGCGGTCGGCACCAGCGTCTATGCCGCGCTCGAGCGCGACGGCGCGGTCGCCGCCGCGGCCCGGGCGCGCGCCGCGGGCATGCCGGTCGAGGCCGGGCTCGCCACCGCCGCCGGCGCCACCCTCACCGCCCGGGTCGCGGACCTCGGCGGCCACGCCGGCACGGTCTACTGCTTTCCCGGCGCTAACGGCAGCCACGGCCACGGCCTCGAGCATGATCTGTCGCTCCACGACCGTGCCCCGGCGGCGCCGCCGCCGGCGCCCGACACCCCGCTCGCCGCGCTGCCGGTGCTGGTCATCGACCTCGAGACCACCGGGCTCGAGGTGCGGACCGACCGGGTGGTCTCGATCGGCGCGCTACGCGCGATGGGCGCGCGCGTCTTTCGCGGCGAGCTGGTCGACCTGGTGGTCGATCCCGGGCGGCCGATCCCGAGGCTCGCGACCGCGATCCACGGCATCACCGACGCCATGGTCGCCGGCGCGCCGCGCTTCGCCGAGGTGTGGCCGGAGGTCGCCGGCCTGTTCCGCGACCGGATCGCGGTCGGCCACAATGTCGGCTTCGACCTGGCGGTGCTGCGCGCCGAGTGCGCACGCGCGGGGCTCGACTGGGCCGAGCCGGCGGCGCTCGACCTCGCGCGCCTCGCCGCGGCGCTCGAGCCGCGCGAGCCCGACATGACCCTCGACGGCCTGGCGCTGCGCTGGGGGGTGCCGGTGATCGGGCGGCATACCGCGCTCGGCGATGCGCTGCTCAGCGCCGAGCTGTGGCGCCGCGCGCTGCCGCGCCTCGCAGAGCGCGGGGTGACCAGCCTCGCCGAAGCACACGCCTTCGCGGCGCGCGCCCGCGCGCTGGTCGCGCGCCAGCGCCAGATGGGCTGGTAGGCTCAGCCCGCCGCCTTGCCGGCGGTGCTGCGCTTGGCGCCGGCGTCCGCCTCGGCGGCGCGCAGCAGGTCCTCGACGCGGGCGAGCTTGACCCGCGGCCGCTTTGGGTCGCCGCCGGCGGCGGCGACCTCGGCGGCGTCGATGCGCAGCCAGCCCTGGTAGTCGACCACGCGCACGCCGCGCCCGGCGAGCAGCGCATCGAGCCCCGCCGGCCCGGGCTTCGCCCCGGGCTCGACCTCGGCCACGATCGCGTCCACCACCTCGCGGGCGTCGTTGCGGTTGGTGCCGATCACCCCGGTCGGGCCGCGGCGCGCCCAGCCGACCGCGTACACCCCGGGCTCGACCCGGCCGTCGGCATTGGCGACGATGCCGCGCCGCTCGTCGATCGGCGGGCCGTCCCCGCCGCCGCTCGCGCGGTAGCCGATGGCGGTCACGCACAGCTGCGCCGCGACCTCGAAGGTCTCCCCGGTCGGCAGCGCGCGCGCGCCCTCGATCCGGTTGCGCTCGAAGCGCACGCCGCGGACATGGTCCTCGCCCAAAATCTCGTCGGGCGAGGCGGCGAAGACGAACCGGACCTTGACCGGGCGCGGGTCGGCGGCGCCGTCGGCGTCGGCGAACTCGCGCAGGATGCGCAGGTTCTTCTCCTTCTTGGGCCGCTCGGCCGCGGGTACCGAGGCCGCCGACTCGGGCAGGTCGGCGGCATCGACCACCGGCACCGCCTCGGCCAGCTCGCCGAGCTCGGCGAGCTCGGGCGAGGTGAAGCTCGCCTGCAGCGGCCCGCGCCGGCCGACCACGTAGATGTCGGTGAGCGGCGCCCCGGCGATCGCGCGCGCCGCCTCGGGGTCGATGTCGCCCTCGGCCAGCTCCGCCGGCGTCTTGGCCAGCAGCCGCGCGATATCGAGGGCGACGTTGCCGTTGCCGACCACCACCGCCGCGCGCGCGCCCGAGACGTCGGCGCTGAGGTCGAGCGCGTCGGGCACGGCGTTGTACCAGTTGACGAAGCTGACCGAGTCGACCACCCCCTCGAGGCTCTCGCCGAGGACGCCGAGCTGGCGCGGCACCTGGGCGCCGAAAGCGAGCACGACCACGTCGTAAAGCCGCTTGAGCTCGCCATAGGCGACGTCGGCGCCGAGCTCGACATTGCCGAGCAGTCGCACCGCGTCGTGCTGCAGGATGCGGTCGTAGAGCCGGATCACGTTCTTGGTGCTCTGGTGGTCGGGGGCGACGCCCGAGCGCACCAGGCCGAACGGGGTGGGCAGGCGGTCGACGATGTCGATGCGGCAGGCGGACAGCTTGCGCAGCAGCGCGTCGGCGGCGTAGAAGCCGGCGGGCCCGGCGCCGACGATCACGATCGACAGGCAGCCGCTGTCCGTGTCCATGCGTCTCCCCCCTTCACGCACGTGCTCGCCGGTGCGGCGCGATCATAGAAGGGCGCGCGCGCATCCGGCAACCGGGCGCCCGCCCGCTCAGCGCGCGTCGCCTTCCGAGTCCGCCGGCAGGCCGTCGACGACCTTGACGTCGAGGCGGTGGGCGCGGCCGCGGAACAGCGCCACCAGGCGGCCGTCTTGCCCGGTCACGGTCACGTCGTAGATGCCGGTGCGCTTGCGCACCACGCGCTCGCTTGCCTCGGCGCGCAGGCGCTCGCCGACGCGGGCGGGGGCGACGAAGCTCACCTCGGCGCCGGCGGCGAGCGCGACCCGGTTGTGCGAGTTGCAGGCGACGGCGAAGGCGGTGTCGGCAAGCGCGAACAGCACGCCGCCGTGGCAGACGTCGTGGCCGTTGAGCATGTCCTCGCGCACGTCCATCTCGAGCACGCAGCGCCCCGGGCCGACCTCGAGCGCGCGCATGGCGTAATGGATGAACACCCGGTCGTTTGCCTCCATCGCCCGATACACCGATTGGGCGATCGCCTCGGCGCCGGGGTCCGGATCGTGCCGCTCGTTCATTGTCGGCTCGCTTCATGGAAACGCGCATTCGCGGCGACCAGCCGGCGCAGCAGCAGCGAGGCGCGATAGCGGTCCTCGCCGTACAGCCGCGCCAGGTTGTCGAGCACCGCCAGCACCCGCGCCGGTCCGAGCCTGTCGGCGAGCGCGAGCGGGCCATCGGGGTAATTGACGCCCTTGCGCATCGCGGTATCGACCGCAGCCGCGTCGCACACCCGGTGCAGCACCGAGTCCGCGGCCTCGTTCGCGAGCATGGCAACGGTTCGCATGACCACCAGCGCCGGGCTGTCGGCGATCACCGAGACCTGCTTGCCGAGCGCCTGGAACAGGCCGCAGGCGCGCATCAGCGCCGCCGGGCCGGCATTCGGCGCCGGCGCGACGGCGACGCGCGTGCACGCGGCCCAGTCGAGGGCGAGGTCGAACAGCACCAGCGGATGGCGCGGCTCGTGCGCGCGCTCGGCGGCGAGCCGGCCGTCGGTGAGCGCGAGCGCGGCGCCGTCGAGCACCAGCATCGGCCCCGCCGGCCCGGCCTCGTCGCGGGTGACGGCGATGCCGGCCGCGGCGATCGCGTCCACCAGGCCCTCGGCCGGGCCGAGATTTCCCTCGACCAGGACCGCGGACGGCGCCGGCGCCCCGGGCGCGGTTGCGGGCCGGGGCCTGACCGCGTCCTGGCCGTAGTCGTAGAAGCCGCGCCCCGACTTCCGCCCCAGCCGGGCGGCGTCGACGTAGTCCTGCTGGACGATCGAGGGCGCATACCGCGGATCGCCGTGGAAGGCGGCGTGCACCGACCTGGACACCGCCAGGTTGACGTCGAGGCCGATCAGGTCGATCAGCTCGAACGGCCCCATGCGGAAGCCGCCGGCTTCCCGCAGCACGGCATCGATGGTGGCCACGTCGGCCGCGCCCTCGTCCAGCAGCCGCAAGCCTTCGCCATAGAACGGGCGCGCCACCCGGTTGACGATGAACCCCGGCGTCGAGCGGGCATGCACCGGGCTCTTGCCCCAGCGCTCGGCGAGCGCATAGACCGCGTCGGCGACCGCGCGCCCGGTGCCGAGGCCGCTCACCACCTCGACCAGCGCCATCACCGGCGCCGGGTTGAAGAAGTGCATGCCGACCACGCGCTCCGGAAATCGCAGCCCGGCGGCGAGCGCGGTGATCGACAGCGACGAGGTGTTGCTGGCGAACACCGCCTCGGGCGCCACGATCAGCTCGAGCTCGCGGAACAGCCCGTGCTTGACGCCGAGCTCCTCGACCACCGCCTCGATCACCAATGCCGCGCTCTTGGCGTCGGCCAGCGACACCGACGGGCGGATGCGGGCGAGCGTCGCATCGCGCGCCGCCGCCGTCATGCGCTCGCGCTCGACCGCGCGCGCGAGGCGGCGCGCGATTTCCTCGAGCACGCGCTCGACCGCGCCCTCGGTGACGTCGAACAGGGTCACCGGGTGCCCGGCGACCGCCGCGACCTGGGCGATGCCGCCGCCCATGGTGCCGGCGCCGAGGACCGCGACCGGCGCGCCGTCCGCGATCGCGGTCACCGGCCCGCGGCCCCTTGCCGCGCGCCGTCGCCGGCCGGCTGCGGCGGCCGCCATCCGGTCCGTTCGCGCAGCCACTGGAAGGCCACGAACAGCATCGGGATCAGGAAGATTCCGACAAGCGTCGCCGCCAGCATGCCGGCCAGCACCGGCACGCCGACTGCAACCATGCTGCCGGCGCCGGGGCCGACCGCGACCACCAGCGGCACCAGGCCCATGATGAAGGCGAAGCTGGTCATCATCACCGGCCGGAAGCGCATGCGCGCGCCCTCGGCCGCCGCCGCCGCGACCGACAGCCCCGCGGTCCGGCGCTCGAGCGCGAACGCGTTGATCAGGATCGCGTTCTTCGCCGCCAGCGCGATCAGCACTACGAGCCCGATCTGGGTGTAGAGCACGAAGCTCATGGCGAACGCCCAGATCGCGGCGAGCGCGCCGAGCGCGGCCACCACCACCGACAGCAGCACCGCGATCGGCACGTTCCAGCTCTCGTACAGCGCGACCAGGAACAAATAGGCGAACAGCACCGCGAGGCCGAGCACGATCGGGGTCTGGCCGGCCGACTGCTTCTGCTCGAGCGCCTGGCCGGTCCACTCGTAGCCGTAGCCGGCGGGAAGGGTGGCCGCCGACAGCGCCTCCATCGCCGCGGTGGCATCGCCCGGGCCGCGCCCCGGCGCCGGTCCGCCGTTGATCGAGACCGCACGGTAGTTGTTGTAGCGGGTGAGCGTGCGCGGGCCCACGTCGAGCTTGGTCTCGGCGATGGCGGCGAGCGGCGTCATCCCGCCGGCGGCGTTGCGCACGTGGATGGCGGCGATGTCGCCGATAGCGTCGCGGTAGGGCTGCCCGGCCTGCATGCGGACCGTCCAGGTGCGGCCGAACAGGTTGAAGTCGTTGACGTAGTAGCCGCCGAGGGTGGCTTGCAGGGTGGCGAACACGTCGCTCAGGTCAAGCCCCAGCGCCGCGGCCTTGGTGCGGTCGATGTCGAGGCGCACCCGCGGCGTCGTCGCCTCGAAGGTCGAGAACACGCCGGCAAGGCGCGCATCCTGGTTGGCGGCGACGACCAGTGCGCGCATCGCCGCCGCCATGTCCGCGGGCGCCTGGCCCTCGAACCCTTCGAGCACGTACTCGAAGCCGCCGACCTGGCCGATGCCTGAGATCGCCGGCGGGTTGAGCGGGATGAAGGTGCCCTCGGGGATGGTGGCGAGCGCGCGGTAGAGCCGCCCGACCGCGGCCAGCGCGTGCAGCGCGCGCGTCTCGCGCTCGGCGTAGGGCTTGAGCCTGGCGAACATCACCCCGGTGTTCGACGCCGCGCCGCCGCCGAGGAAGTCGAGGCCGAGCACGCTGACCACGGTGGCGACCGCCGGATCCTGGCGGATGATCTCCTCCGCCTTGAGCGCGGCGGCGTCGGTGCGGTTGAGCGAGGCGCCGGGCGGCAGCTGCATGACCACGATGATGTAGCCGCGGTCCTCGTCCGGCAGGAAGCCCGCGGGCGTGCGCGCGAACAGCCAAAAGATCGCGAACCCGGCCGCCGCCACCGCGACCACACCGAGCGGCGCCGCCCGCACCAGCCCGCGCACGGTCCACGCATAGCCGCGCCCGATCCGCGCGATGCCTGCGGTCACCGCGCGCATCACGGCGACCGGCCGGCCCGGCCTGAGCACCATCGCGCACAGTGCCGGCGAGAGCGTCAGCGCGTTGACCGCGGAGATCACCATCGCCGCCGAGATCGCGACCGCGAACTGGCGGAACAGCTCGCCCGACGAGCCCGGCAGGAAGGCGACCGGAACGAACACCGACAGCAGCACCAGGGTGATCGCGATGATCGGGCCGACGATCTCGGACATCGCCTTGCGGGTCGCCGCGGCGGGCGACAGCTCGGGCTCCTCCTCCATCACCCGCTCGACGTTCTCGACCACGATGATCGCGTCGTCGACGACGATGCCGATGGCGAGCACCAATGCGAGCAGCGAGATGGTGTTCGCCGAGTAGCCGAAGGCGAGCATCACCGCCGCCGCGCCGATGATCGCGACCGGCACCGCGACCAGCGGGATCACGGTCGCGCGCAGCCTGCCCAGGAACACGAACACCACCAGGGCGACCAGCGCGAACGCCTCGACCAGGGTGGTCAGCACCTTGCCGATCATGGCGTTGACGAACTCGGCGGTGTTGTAGACGTAGGCGTAGTCGAAGCCCTCGGGGAAGCGCGGCCTGAGCGATTCGACGCGCGCCGAGACCGCCTCGGCGACCGAGACCGCGTTGGCGCCGGGCGACAGGTACACCCCGACCGGGGCGGTCGGCCCGCCCTGATAGCGGGCCATGGTGTCGAACGAGGCCGATTCGAGCTCGACGCGCGCGATGTCCTTGACCCTGACCAGCGCGCCCGCGGCGGCGGCGCGCACGACGATGTTCTCGAACTCCTCGATCGTGGCGAGCCGGCCCTTGGTAGTGACGGTGAGCTGGAGGCGCTGGTCGGGGCTGAGCGGCGCGGCGCCGATCCGCCCCGCTGCGGCCTGCACGTTCTGGGAGCGGATCGCGCCGATCACGTCGCCGGTCGCAAGCCCGTAGTTCGACAGGCGCTCGGGATCGAACCACACGCGCATCGCGTAGTCGCGGGCGCCGAAGATCGAGGCGTTGCCCACCCCGGGCACGCGCTTGATCTCGTCGAGGATGTTGAGCGTGACGAAGTTGCTGAGGAACAGCTGATCGTAGCGCCCGTCGGGCGAGTAGAACAGGAACACCTGCAGCAGGTCGGTCGACACCTTGTTGATGGTGAGCCCGGTGCGCCGCACCTCCTCGGGCAGGCGCGAGGTGGCGAGCGCGGAGCGGTTCTGGACGTTGACCGTATCGATGTCGGGGTCGGTGCCGACAGCGAAGGTGACGGTCAAGGTGTAGGAGCCGTCGCTGGCCGAGGTCGACTTCATGTAGCGCATGCCGTCGACGCCGTTGACCGCCTCCTCGAGCGGCTGGGCGACGCTTTGCTCGACCACCTCGGCGTCGGCCCCCGGATAGCTGGCGGAGACCCGCACCGTCGGCGGCGCGATATCGGGGTACTGCGCGACCGGGATCACGGTGATCGCGATCAGGCCGGCGAGGGTGATCACCAGCGAGATCACCATCGCCAGCCGCGGCCGGCGGATGAACAGGTCGAAGATCATCGTGCCGGGTCGCTGCCGCTTACCATCTGGGGGCTTACGGTCATGCCCGGGCGGACCTTCTGGACGCCGCCGACGATGACCTGCTCGCCCGCGGCGAGCCCGCTTTCGACGATCACCTGCGCGCCCTGCTGCCCGCCCAGGGCCACCCGCCGCGCCGCCACCTGGCCGTTGGCGTCGACCACCAGCACGTAGGCGCCCTGCTGGTCGAGCAGCAGCGCCGACTGCGAAACCACCAGCCTCGCCGCGGGCTCCTTGGCCTCGACCGTGACCCCGACCAGCTGCCGGTCGACCAGCAGGCGGTCGGGATTGGGCACCGTGGCGCGGACGGTAACGGTGTCGGTGGTCGGGTCGGCCTCGACCTCGGCGAAACGGACCTCGCCCGCATGCTCGTAGAGCGAGCCGTCGGCGAGCTCCAGATGGACGCTCACGCTTTCGCGCGCGCGGCCCTCGCGGCGCACCTCCAGGAGCACCCGCGACGGCACCGGGAAGGCGGCATACATCGGGTCCTGCGCGACCAATGTCGCGAGCGGCCCCGCGTCCGGCCCAACCAGGTCGCCGACCGAGAACGCAGCGCGGCCGATGCGCCCGGCCATGGGCGCGCGGATGTCGGTGTAGGCGAGGTCGAGCCGGGCGCGGGTGAGCGCGGCCTCGGCGGCCTGGGCGGCGGCCTGGGCCTGGAGGTACTGGGCGTTCGCCTCGTCGAGCGCGGCCCTGGACACGGTTTCGCGGCTGACCAGGGTCTCGGTCCGGCCCAAGGTGACCCGGGCGAGCTCCTCGGCGGCGGATGCGCTGGCGAGATTCGCCTCGGCCTGGGCGACGCCGGCCTGGTACGGCGCCTTCTCGATCACGAACAGAAGCTGGTCCCTGGCGACCTCGGCACCTTCCTCGACGTTGCGCGCGGCGAGATAGCCCTGCACCCGGGCCCTGAGCTCGACCTTGTCGATCGCCTGGACGCGGCCGGTGAAGCTCCAGCTTTCCGAGATGTCGCGCTCCGCGGCCGGCTCGACGATCACGCCCGGCGCGCCCGCCTCGCGCCCGCCCGGGGCCTGGGCGCAGGCAACACCGGCGAGCAAGGCGAGCCATGGCGGCACCGCCAGGCTCGCGAAACCCGCCCGCACCGATCGGTCCATGGCCGCGCTCCTCCGCTCCTTGCTGGCGACCCGGCTGGCCGAGGGCGACCGTCCCGCCGCGCCCTCAAGCTCAGACAGCCTATACCACAGCCCGCGATCAACGGCTGACGATCGGCGGGCCGGCCGGTTCGAGATCGAAACGGCGGGCGTGTGACTCGAGTCACTGGCATTCGGCGGCGCCCGCGCTAACTCGTTACCCGGTTGCGAAGGAGACGACGATGCTCAAGGTCGTGACGATCGGCCGCATCAAGTATCTCTCCGCTCGTGTCGTCGCCCAGATCGGCGCCACGATCGCGATGGCGGCCTGCGCATTCATCGGCTACCAGCTGCACGCGCTTACCTCCGATAGCCGTTTCGTGGCGACGTTTTGGCGCACCTACCGCGACGTCACGGGTACGGTGGCGTCGTTCTTCGACATGGACCCGATCGTCGCCACCATCTTCTACCCGGCGGTGATCGTCGGAATGCTGATCCTCGGCGGCCTGTACCTGTGGCGCCAGGGGGACGGCTGAGCGCGCCCACCGTGACAGCCGGGCCGGTCGCGGCCGCCTCCTGACCCCGGAGGCGGCCGCTGCTATTCTGGCCGGCGCCGGGCCGCATCCCGGCGCGGCGCGCGGGGACGGACGTGGCGCATCTCAAAGTGTTCGCGATCGCCGCCGGCTTCGGCCTTGCGGCCTACGCGGCGGTGATGGCGCTGGTGGCGCTGGCCCGGCTCGCCGGCCTCGGCGGATGACCGATGTCCTGGTCGGTGGGCCTGGCGCGGCGGCGCCGACGCTGGTGCTCGCCCACGGCGCCGGTGCGCCGATGGACAGCCCGTTCATGACCGCGATCGCCGCGGCGCTCGCGCGCCGGGGTGTGCGCGTCGCGCGCTTCGAGTTCCCTTACATGCGCGCCCGCCGCGCCGGCGCCGGTCGCCGCCCGCCCGACCGCCAGCCGGTGCTTCTCGACGCCTGGCGCGAGGCCTGCGCGAAGCTCGGCGCGTCCGCGCGCCTGGTCGTCGGCGGCAAGTCGATGGGCGGGCGGATGGCGAGCCTGATCGCCGACGAGGTCGGCGCCGCCGGGCTGGTCTGTCTCGGCTACCCGTTCCATCCGCCCGGGCGCCGCGAGCGCACCCGCACCGCGCATCTGGAAGCGCTCGCCACGCCCGCGCTGATCGTCCAGGGCAGCCGCGACCCGTTCGGCGACCCCGAGGATGTCACCGGATACCGGCTGTCGCCGGCCATCGCGATTCATTGGATCGCCGACGGCGACCACGACCTCAAGCCGCGCAAGGCGAGCGGCCGCACCCATGCCGACGCCATCGCAGAGGCGGCGGACGCCGTCACCCGTTTCGTCGACGGTTTGTAAGTCCCCGCCTGCCGGTTGACAATGAGGTTGGACCTACCTATTTTGTTCTCAGCTATCACGACCCGCTGACCCGTCATGGGCAGCAGACCCTATGGCCACCTACGGGTGGCCATAGCCATGTCAGGGGCGGATGAAAGTCTGTTATATCGACGAAGCGGGCGACCTAGGTGCGCTCGCTGATCCACCGCAGCCGAATGATCAGCCGGTCCTGGTCATCGGCGGCCTGTTCCTCGATACCGACAGTATCGAGGCCGTCACCAATGAATTTCTCGGCCTGAAGCAACTCTTCTTCCCGGGCCTGCCATACCGATCGCCGACCCATCTCGATCGCATTTTGCCCGAAATCAAGGGCGCGGAGGTCCGCTCGAATGCCACGCGCGGTTCAGCCGCGCAGCGTCACCACGCAATCGGATTCCTCGACCGCGTCGTGGGTCTACTTCGTCGTCATGAAGCGAAGCTTGTCGCTCGCATCTGGATCAAGGGCGTTGGCCTCCCGTTTGAGCCCACGCCGGTCTACACGTCCTCGATCCAAGGCATCTGCTCGTATTTCGACCACTACCTGGGACAGTCGCAGGCGGCCGGCTTTTGCATTGCCGACAGCCGGAACAAGTTCAAGAACGTCAACGTGTCCCATTCCATCTTCACGCAGAAATACAGCCCCGTGTCCCGGAACTATCGGCAGATTCTCGAGCTGCCGACCTTCGCGCACAGCGACAATCACGCGGGGCTGCAGATCTGTGATCTGGTATGTTCGGCGCTGCTGTACCCGATTGCCTGCTACGCGTACTGCACCGGCCACGTGGTCAACGTTCATGTGCAACCCGGCGCTGCGGCGCTCAAGCAGCGCTATGGCCAAGCGATCAGGGACCTGCAGTACCGCTATCTCGATGCTGATACGGGCCGATACCGTGGCGGCCTGGTGGTTGCGGACGCGATAGCGCAACGCAATGCGTCGCTGATGTTTCGCTGATCGCGCGCCGTAAATGACCGGACAATGCCATGGTGGATGCCGTGGCTGTCCGTGTATCGCGCTGATGGCGTACCTCACCCGCCTGTAGGGGTCGCTTCACTCCGGCGGCTCGAGGCCGACCGCGGCGCAGGCGTCGCGCTGGCGGCGGTCGAGCGCATCCGCGTCGAAGCCGCCGATCAGGCGCTCGAACAGGCGGTGCCAGTTGATCTCCGCGCGCAGGTGCATGAACACCGAGCCGAGCCCGATCGCGGCGCGGTCGACGAACACGAACTCGCGCGGCGGCCGCACGCCGCCGAGCCGGCGCAGCTCGCGATGCACCTTGTCTGCGACGTCGTGGCCGTAATGGCCGGCACCGCCTTCCTGGATGCGCCGGTCGCGGTCCTCGAGCAGCGGCGCGTACACGTATGCCGCCCACAGGTTGAGCACGTCGATCAGCTCGCGAGTGAGGTCCTGGAAGCCCCAGCTCCGGTAGGCCTCGACCGCGAGCTCCTCGTTGCCGTCGCTGAGCGCGCGGTAGAGGTCGATCACGCCCTTGATGAACCGGCCCTGGAAGATGCGGACGCAGCCATAGTCGAGCAAATTGATGGCGTGGTCCTCGCGCACCGTATAGTTACCGAGATGCGGGTCGCCGTGGATCACGCCGTAGTCGTAGAACGGCACGTACCAGGCGCGGAACAGGTTGCCGGCGATGGCGTTGCGGACCTCGGGCGCGGCGTCCTTGAACGCGAGCAGCGGCCGCCCTTCGAGCCAGGTCATGGTCAACAGCCGCCGCGTCGACAGCGCGTCCACCACCTCGGGCACGTGCACGCCGGCCTCGCGGCCGAGCATGGCGGCGTAGAGGCGGATGTGGCGCGCCTCGCGCTGGTAGTCGAGTTCCTCGTGCAGCCGGGCGGCGATCTCGGCGTGGATCTCGCCCGGGTCGATGGTCGGGTCGTAGCGCCGGTAGACGGCGAAGATCAGCTTGAGCTGGGCGAGGTCGGCCTCGACCGCGGCGCGCATGTCGGGATATTGGAGCTTGCAGGCAAGCTCGCGGCCGTCGAATGCGCGCGCGCGATGGACCTGGCCGAGCGAGGCGGCGCGCGCCGCGCTGCGCTCGAACGAGGCGAACTTGGCCTGCCAATCGGGGCCGAGCTCGCTCGCCATCCGCCGGCGCACGAACAACCAGCCCATCGCCGGCGCGTCGGCCTGGAGCTGGGCGAGCTCGCCGGCATACTCCGCGGGCAGCGCCTCGGGGATGGTCGACAAGAGCTGGGCGACCTTCATCAGCGGGCCTTTCAGCCCGCCGAGCGCGCGGCGCAGGTCCTCGGCGTGGCGGCGGCGGTCGATCGGCACGCCGAGATAGCGCTCGCCGGCAAGCCGCGCGGCGAGTCCCCCGACATGGGTCGAGACGCGGGCAAAGCGGCGCAGCCGCGCGCCGACGCTGTCGTCGTGCCCGCCGCCGGCTTCGCTCATGCCGCGCCCGCCTCGCCCTTGAGCTCGCCTTCGAGCTGGTCGATGAACGATTCGATCACCCCCAGGCCCTTGTCCCAGAACGCCGGATCGCCGGCATCGAGCCCGAACGGCGCCAGCAGCTCGCGGTGGCGCAAGCTGCCGCCGGCGCGCAACATGTCCAAATAGCGCTCGCGGAAGCCCTGGCCGTGCTCCTGGTAGAGCGCGTACAGCGCGTTCACCAGGCAGTCGCCGAAGGCGTAGGCGTAGACGTAGAACGGGCTGTGGATGAAGTGCGGGATGTACGACCAGTAGCAGCGGTAATCGTCGCCGAGCCGAAGCGCCGGCCCCAGGCTCTCGCTCTGCACGGCGAGCCAGATGTCGCCGATCTGGTCCGCGGTCAGCTCGCCGCCGCGGCGCCGGTCGTGGACGCGTTGCTCGAAGTCGCAGAACGCGACCTGGCGGACCACCGTGTTCAGCATGTCCTCGACCTTGCCGGCCAGCATCACCCGCCGCCGTACCGGGCTCTGCTCGCGCTCGAGCATGGCGCGGAAGGCGAGCTGCTCGCCGAACACGCTCGCGGTCTCGGCCAAGGTCAGCGGTGTCTGCGCCATCAGCGCGCCTTGGTCCGCCGCCAGCACCTGGTGGACGCCGTGGCCGAGCTCGTGCGCCAGCGTCATCACGTCGCGCGCCCGGCCCTGGTAGTTCATCAGGATGAACGGGTGCACGGACGGCACGGTCGGATGCGAGAACGCGCCCGGCGCCTTGCCGGGCAGCACCGGGGTGTCGATCCAGCGCCGGTCGAAGAACCGCCGGCCGATGTCGGCAAGCTCGGGCGCGAACCCCGCATAGGCGTCGAGCACGATCCGCTCGGCCTCGGCCCAGGGCACGATCCGGTCCTCGTCCTCGGGCAGCGGCGCGTTGCGGTCCCAGTGGTCCAGCGCCTCGACCCCGAACCAGCGCGCCTTGAGCGCGTAATAGCGATGTGACAGGCGCGGGAAGGCGGCGCGCACCGCGCCGATCAGCGCCTCGACCACCTCGTCCTCGACCAGGTTCTCGAGATTGCGCTGCGAGATCGGGCGCGGGTAGTGCCGCCAGCGATCCTCGATCTCCTTGTCCTTGGCGAGCGTGTTGGTGATCAGCGCGAAGGTGTGGATGTTGCGGCCCAGCACCTCGGACAGGACGCCGGCGATCTCGCGCCGTACCGCGCCGTCCTTCGCCGACAACAGGTCGAGCGCCTGGGCGCTGGTGAGCTGCTCGCCCTGGAACGGGAACCGCAGCCGCGCCATGGACTCGTCGAACAGCCGCACCCAGGCGGCGCGACCGGCCACGTACTTCTCGTGCAGCAGCTGCTCGAGATCGTCCGACAGCTGGTGGTCGCGGAAGGCGCGCAGGTCCCTGATCCACGGCCGGTAATGGGCCAGCTCCGGCGCCGCGAGCTGGCGTTCGAGCACCTCGTCGTCGATGCGGTTGAGCTCGAGGGTGACGAACAGCACCAGGGTGCCGATGTCGGTGATGCGCTCCTGCATGGTCTGCAGGAAGCGGCCGGCCTCGGGATCGCTCATGTCGCGGGCGTGGTGCAGATTGGCGTAGGCGGAGATCCGGCCCAGGGTGTCGGTGAGCCGCTCATAGCCCTGCACCAGCTCGGCGAGCTCGGCGCCGGCAAGGGAGGCGAGCCGGCCGCGGTAGCGCTCGGCGAGCGCGCGCGCCTCGGCCCCGGCGCCGGCGAGGTCGGCCTCGATCGCGGGCGCGTCGGGCCCGGCATAGAGGTCGCCCAGGTCCCAGCTCGGCAGCTCGCCGATCTCGGCCCGGCGGTCGATAGCGGTGGTCGCGGTCATGCA
>DASWHU010000333.1:0-6715 GCA_036398035.1 Alphaproteobacteria bacterium
ATCGCGCGCCAGGCCGGTGTCGCCGAGTCCGGCTACCGCGTGGTCGCCAACACCGGCCCCGACTCGGGCCAGGAGGTGATGCACCTCCACTTCCACGTCTTCGCCGGCCGCCGCCTCGGCGGCATGCGCCGCCAGGCCGGCAGCGAGTAGCCGGCGCGCCGCGCGATGAAGAAGAAAGATTAAACCACAGAGGACACAGAGACGGGTATTGCACTTCTGTCACGCGCGGCGCGACGGAACATACTTTCTTCCTCTGTGACCTCTGTGGTTAATCGTTAGGCCGCTAGCGAATAGGCGGCGGCGTTCGCCGCCCGGACACGCGGCGGGGTCATACCAGCGAGCATATGAACGACGCCGCCCCTGCCGTCATTCCGGCCGGAGCGGAGCGGAGAGCCGGAATCCAGGGCCGCGTAATCCGGTCGCCGGACCCCCGGGCGCCGACGGCGCTTCGCGCCGTCCTGGACCCCGGGTCTCGGCTGCGCCTCGCCCGGGGTGACGCTTTGGTGTCGACGGGCGCCGGCGAGTCAATTGGTTGGCTCGCTGGTATCAGACTCTAAGGAGCGATAAGTTAGTCTGGCACGGAACGCAACCGCCGCGTCCTCCGCGTCTCCGCGTGAACCGAATAATCGGCAGTCAGCGCGTCACTCGACCGACACCACCTTGAACGGGTAGGCCTCGCCGCCCTTTTCGGTGATGGCGACGTACTCGCCCGGCACGAAGCTGTGGGCCTCGAAGCGGAAGAACGGCGTGTCGTCCTCCTCGCCGGGGGCGTAGGAGAACGCCCAGGTGCGATGGCGGGTGTGGATCAGATGGCCGTGCTCGTCGTCCTCGCCCTGCCAGAAGCGGCGCACGGTGCTGTCCGTCTTGTGCGCGCGCCATTGCTCGGCGTCGATATGGCCGTCGGCGGTGAGCGGCGCGTGGAACTCGTAGCCGCAGGCGGGGTTGCCGTCGGGAAAGTCGCGCGTGCGCGCGAGCTCGAGCCGGATCGTCTTCAGCGCCATCGCGGCCTCGTTCAATCGACGGTTTCGCGCTCGGGGTGGGTCGCTATGAAATTCCTGAGCACGCGCACCAGCGCCTGGGCGTGGGCGCGATCGCTGCGCGCGAGCGCAGCCTGGATGTCGTCCCTGATCATCGCCCGGATGCGGCGCTCGCCGCCCTCGCTCTCGACCAGGTACTCGGCGAGCTCGACCGCGACCACGGTCGGGATGTGCTCGTGCTCGGCGATCGCCTCGATCTCCGCCTCGGTCAGCTCGCACAGGTCGATGCAGTCCTGAAGGCTCAACATCGAACGCCCCGTCAATGGACCATGAACACCGGCAGCGCGGCGTCCACCAGCACCTGGCGGGTGACCCCGCCGAGCACCAGCTCGCGCAGCCGGCTGTGGCCGTAGGCGCCCATCACCAACAGCCCGGCGCCGGACTCGGCGGCATGCTCGAGCAGGAACTTGGGCACCGACCCGGCGCCGGCATCGACGGTGCGCGCCTCGGCCGAGATGCCGTGGCGGGCGAGATAGCCGCACAGCGCCTCGGGCCCGGGCAGCGCGGCGTCGAGCGCGTTGGCCGCGACCACCGCCACGCTGCCGGCGCGCGCGAGCAGCGGCAGCGCCGCGGTCACCGCCCGCGCCGCCTCGCGCCGCCCGTTCCAGGCCACCATCGCACCGCCGCCGACCAGGCCTTCGCCCTCGCCCGCGGCGATCAACAGCGGCGAGCCGGTCTCGAACAGCACGGTCTCGATGGCGATGTCGGACTCGTCGCTGGCCCGGTCGCCGCTGCGCCCGACCACCACCAGGTCCGACAGGCGGCCGTGATAGGCGACGCGGTCGGCGGCGATCGCCACCTCCTCGTGCCAGCGCGCGGCGAGCCCGCGCGGCCCGGCGTCGGTCAGCGCGACACCGGCCTCGCGGCAGGCGGCCTCGAAGGTCGCCCGCGCGCGCTCGACCCGACGCTGGGATTCGCTGCGCGCGGCGTCGATGACGCTCTCGATCATCGCCGGCGACATGCCGTCGACCGCGAGCCGGACCGCGTCGCGCGGGTCGGGGCGGACGATCAGGCCATCGACGCCGGCGTCGAACGCCTTGGCGATGGCGAGCGCCGCCGCCACCGCGCCGCGGTCGCCGTCGTCGCCGTGGAGCAGCGCCAGGATGCTCGCCCAGGTCATCGCCCGTTCCTTCCCGCGTGTCAGGGTAGCATAAACGAAACCGGACCGCCCCTGCGCATTGACCTGGATCAGGATCGGCTCAGTCCCCCGCCGCGGGCCGCGCGATCACGCCCAGCGCCGCCTTGCGCAACGCGCTGGTGTCGGCGTCGGCGGCGAGCCTCGCCCAGGCGATGTCGCCGAGGTCGTAGGCGAGCTGGCGGGTGACGATCGCCTCGGTCGCATCGGAGGCGTCGGCGCCGCGCCCGCCCACCCGGCGGCGCAGCACCTCCGGCGCGGCCTCGAGCCACAGGCCGGTGAACGGCACCCTGGCGGACTCGGCCAGCTGCGCCAGCGCCGCCCGCTCCGCCGGGCGCGCATAGACCGCATCGACGATCACCGCGCGCCCGGCCGCGAGCCCCTGGCGGGCGAGCGTGCGCAGACGCTCGTAGACGCGCCGGTCGATGTCCCCGCCATAGGCCTCCGGCCCCAGGCGCTGCTCGGGCGGGACCCCGAACAGGCGCTTGCGCACCACGTCGCTGCGCAGCACCAGCGCGCCCGGCGCGGCGCCGATCTCGGGCGCGATCGCGGCGGCGAGAGTCGACTTGCCGGTCCCCGACAGGCCGCCGATCGCGATCAGGCGCGCAGGTGGGGAGTCGAAGAAGGCGAGCGCGAGCCGAAAATACGCGCGCGCCTCGCCCGCCATCTCCGCCTGCCCCTCGCCGGCCTCGATCGCCGCGACCATGGCGCGCACGCCGGCGCGCAGCGACTGGAACAGCCCCAGCAGCGCGCAGCCGGCGACGTCCTCGGTGCGGCCGAGATAGCGGTTGAGCACCAGGTTTGCGAACGCGCCAAGGCGCCGGTGCTGGAGGTCCATGAGCAGGAAGGCGAGGTCGTAGAGCACGTCGATGCAGGCGATGTCGGGGTTGAACTCGATGCCGTCGAACAAGGTCGGGCGGCCGTCGATCAGGCAGATGTTGCGCAGGTGTAGATCGCCGTGGCACCAACGCACCAGGCCGCCGGCGCGGCGCGCCTCGAGCAGGCCGGCGCCGGACTCCACCGCCTCACGCCACAGCCGCTCCAGGCGGTCGAGCTCGGCGGCCTTGAAGGTGCCGGCGCCTGGGCCGCGCAAGGTTTCCATGTTGCCGTCGATGACCTGGGCGATGCCGGCGCGCCCGCCCTTGTCGGGCCGCGGCTCGGCGCCGTCGTGGAAGTCGGCGATGGCGTCGGCCAGCTCCTGCATCAGCGCGGCGGTCAGCTCGCCCCGCGCCGCCAGCCGGTCGAACAGCCGGTCCTGGTCGAAGCGGCGCATGACCACCAGCCAGTCGACCGCATCGCCGTCGCCGCCGATGGCGAGCGCGCCGCCCGCGCCGCGCGTGACCGCGATCACGCCCCGATACAGCTCTGGCGCGGTGCGCCGGTTCAGGCGCACCTCGGCCTCGCAGGCAACCCGGCGCTTGGCCGCGGTCGAGAAGTCGAGGAACGGGAAGCGCACCGCGCGCTTGAGCTTGTAGGCGGTCGCGCCGGCCAGCACCACCACCGCGGCATGGGTCTCGATCACCTCCACCGCCGCCCCGCCGTGGCTCGCGGGATCGCACAGCAGCGCGACGACCTCGCTCTGGTCCTCGACGATCACGGCCGCAGCGTCAGCGCCGACCGAGGCCTGCGCGGCCGCTCACGACGGCCCGCTCGGCGCATCCTCGCGCGCATAGGCCGGCATGGTCTCCGGAATGCCGTGGGGGTCCTGATGGATGATCACCTCGGCGCCGGGGAACGCGGCCATGATCTCGGCCTCGACCTGGTCCGAGATGATGTGCGCATCGTTGAGCGTGATCGAGCCGTCGAGCTCGAGGTGCAGCTGAACGAAGGGCTGCAGGCCCGAGCGACGCGTGCGCAGGTCGTGGATGCCCTTGACCTGGACGTGCGCGGCGACGATGTCGAGGATGCGCTGGCGGTCGTGGTCGGGGAACTCGCGGTCCATCAGGGCATCCAGCGCCTCGCGCGCGATCGCCCAGGCGCTGTAGACGATGTAGCCGGCGATCGCGATCGCGACCAGCGGGTCGACCCAGGGGACGCCAACATAGACGCTCACCCCGAGCGAGGCGATGATCCCGCCATTGACCAGCAGGTCGGAGCGATAGTGGAGCGAGTCGGCGCTGATCGCGGTCGAGCCGGTGCGCCGCACGACATGCATCTGGAAGCGCACCAGGGCAAAGGTGAGCACGATCGAGATCACCATCACCGCCAGCCCAACGGGGCCGTAGCCGAGCGGGTGCGGGGTGACCAGGCGCGCGACCGCCTCGACCAGCACGAACAACGCCGAGCCGGCGATGAACGCCGCCTGGCCGAGGCCGGCGATCGACTCGGCCTTGCCGTGGCCGAAGCGGTGCTCGGGGTCGGCCGGCGTCAGCGCCTGGCGGACCGCGAACAGGTTGACCAGCGAGGCGAATGAATCGAGCACCGAGTCGACCAGCGACGACAGGATCGCAACCGAATCGGTCAGCACCCAGGCGCCGAACTTGAGCACGATCAGCGTCGCCGCCACCGCCACCGAGGCATGGGTGGCGAGGCGCAGCAGGCGCGCATCCTCGCGGCCGATGGGTGCTGACGCGGGCGCGCTCACGGGAACAGCCGCGCCGTGCGCCAGCCGGCATCGCCGGCATCGTCGCGCTCGTAGACCAGCCGGTCGTGGAGGCGGAAGTTGCCGCTGCGCCAGAACTCGATCCGCAGCGGCACGATGCGGAAGCCGGACCAGAACGGCGGCCGCGGCACCTCGCCGAGCCCGAACCTGGCCGCGTACTTCGCCACCCGGCGCTCGAGCTCGTAGCGGCTGGCCAGCGGCTGCGACTGCTTGCTCGCCCACGCCCCGATCCGGCTCTGGCGCGTGCGGCTGGCGAAATAGGCGTCGGCCGCGTCGTCGGTGACCCGGCTCGCCGGGCCTTCGACGCGCACCTGGCGGCGCAGCGACTTCCAGTGGAAGCACAGCGCCGCGCGCGGGTTGGCCTTGATCTCGGCGCCCTTGCGGCTGCCGAGGTTGGTGAAGAACACGAATCCCGCGGCATCGGCACCTTTGAGCAACACCATGCGTGCCGACGGGACCCCGCCCGCGCCCACCGTGGCCAGGCATACCGCGTTGGGATCGTTGGGTTCCTTGGCCACGGCCTCGCTCAGCCACTCGTTGAACAAGGCCACGGGGTCGTCGCGCGCCCGGATCAGCATTTCGCCTGCCCGCGGTTCTTTTACCGCCTCCGGGCACTCCCTATATTGTAGACTCGTGAGTGACAAGCCCGCGGACGTTGGGGGCCGTTCGCCCAGCCCCGGGGGCCCGCCAAACCCCTGAGACGCTTGAGGATTGCAGTCATGAACAGTTTCAAGGCCGTGGTCGCGGCGGGGATGATCCTGTCGCTAGGCGCGTGCTTGGAGGGTCAAGGCGACAAGCAGGTCGCCGGCACCCTGGTCGGCGCCGGGCTGGGCGGTCTTGCCGGTTCGCAGATCGGCAGCGGTACCGGCCAGCTGGCGGCGGTCGGCGCGGGCGTGCTGCTCGGCGGCCTGCTCGGCAGCGAGGTCGGCCGGTCGCTCGACAAGGCCGACCAGGCTTACGCCGCACAGACCTATCAGAGCACCCTGGAATCGGTGCCCACGGGCCAGACCCAGAGCTGGGCCAACCCCGACAGCGGCAACCAGGGCACCTACACCCCGACCCGCACCTATCAGACCGAATCGGGGCAGTACTGCCGCGAGTTCCAGCAGACCATCACCGTCGGCGGCGAGGTCCAGTCGGGCTACGGCACCGCCTGCCGCCAGGGCGACGGGACCTGGAAGATCGTCAGCAACTGACGCCGCACCGCCGGCGCGCCGTAACCCCTACCTGATGCATGGACCCTCTCCCGGGCTTATGGCCCGAGAGAGGGCGCCGGCGCGCCGCCGCGTCGGGGGCCGCCATTGCGGGATCGACGCCGTTAGCCTAAATCCGACCTCTCCGGGCTCGATCCGTGGCGGCGGATCGATCCCAACCAAACTCGGCACGGGTCACCCGCACGATGAGGGATCCCTACGAGGTTCTGGGCGTGGCCCGCGACGCCAGCCAGGACCAGATCAAGAAGGCCTACCGCAAGCTCGCCAAGCAGCTGCACCCGGACACGCATCCGGGTGACACCAAGGTCGAGGATCGCTTCAAGCAGGTGTCGGCGGCCTACGCCATCCTGTCCGACCCCGAGATGCGCCAGCGCTACGACCGCGGCGAGGTCGACGCCAGCGGCCAGGAGCGGCCGCAGTGGCGCTTCCGCCAGCCGCACGGGGCGGACGCCGGCGCCGGCGGCTTCGCCGGCGGGTTCAACGTCGAGGACATCCTGGGCGACCTGTTCGGCGGCCGCTTCGGCGCCGGCCGAGGGGCGATGCGCGCCCGCGGCCGCGGCGTGAGCTACACGGTGCGCATCGGCTTCGAGGAATCGGCGCGCGGCGGCAAGCGGCGCGTCACCCTGGGCGGCGGGCGCAGCCTCGATGTCGCCATCCCGGAGGGGATCGAGGACGGCCAGTCGATCCGGCTCAAGGGCCAGGGCGAGCCCGGCATCGGCGGCGGGCC
>DASWHU010000334.1:0-4011 GCA_036398035.1 Alphaproteobacteria bacterium
CTGATCGCGCGCTTCTGGAAAAGCCCCTACCGCGCCGGCCTGGTGCGCTGGGGCACCGGGCTGCACGACCGGTTCATGCTGCCCCACTTCGTCTGGCAGGACCTCTGCGAGGTGATCGCCGACATGACCCGCGCCGGCTACGCGCTGAACGCGGACTGGTTCGCGCCGCATCACGAGTTCCGCTTCCCGCTCTACGGCAAGATCGCGCACGGTGATATCGCGCTCGAGCTGCGCCAGGCGCTGGAGCCGTGGCACGTGATGGGCGAGGAAGGCGCCCCCGGCGGCACCGTGCGCTACGTCGATTCCTCGGTCGAGCGGCTGCAGGTCAAGGCCACGAACCTGGCGGGCGGCCGCTACCTGATCGCGTGCAACGGCAAGCGGGTGCCGATGGTGCCGACCGGCACCGCGGGCGAGGTCGTGGGCGGCGTCCGGTTCCGCGCCTGGCAGCCGGCCTCGAGCCTGCATCCGACCATCGGCATCGACGCGCCGCTGGTGTTCGATCTGTACGACCGCTGGTCGGGGCGCGCGGTCGCCGGCTGCACCTATCACGTCGCCCATCCGGGCGGGCTCAGCTTCGAGCATTTCCCGGTCAACGCGTACGAGGCGGAGAGCCGCCGGCTGGCGCGGTTCTTCGCCTTCGGGCATACTGGCGGGCCTTGCCCGGAGCCGGCGGACCTCGCCCGGCCGGAGTTCCCGTGCACGCTCGACCTGCGCTGGTCGTGAGCGCCGCTGGTTTGTCCCCGATGCCCGAAACCGCCCTGCCACTCACCGCGAGCCCGTTGCCGCCCGGTGCCGACCTGCTGGGGTCGTACCGTCCCGCCGCCGGGGCCTATGACGAGCTGATGGCAGGCGACGGCGCGGTGCGCCGGCACTGGCGCTGGTTCCTCGACGCTTTCGCCGGTCTCGACGACGACGAGCGGGCGCACGCGCTCGAGGTCGCCCAGCACCTGCTGCGCGAGAACGGCGTCACCTACGTCGCCCGGGGCGAGACCGAACACGGCAACCGGCCGTGGCAGCTCGACCTGATCCCGCTGCTGGTCGAGCAGGCGGAATGGCAGCGGCTCGAGGCGGCGCTGGTCCAGCGGGCACAGCTCCTGAACAGCGTTCTTGCCGACCTCTACGGCCCCCAGCGGCTGCTCAAGGAAGGGGTGATTCCGGCCGCCCTGGTCTACGGCAATCCCCAGTTCCTGCGCCCGTGCCACGGCATCGCGGTGCCGGGCGGCGTGCACCTGCATTTCGTCGCCTTCGACCTTGCGCGCGCCGCCGACGCCAGCTGGTGGGTGCTGAGCAACCGCACCCAGGCGCCGTCGGGCGCGGGCTACGCGCTCGAGAACCGCATCGTCGCCTCGCGCGCCTTGCCCGAGCTGTTCGCCCAGGCCAACGTCCAGCGCCTGGCCTCGTTCTTCGGCGCGTTCAGCGAGCATTTCCTGGCGCTGTCGCGCCACGACGAGCCGCTGGCGGTGGTGCTGTCGCCGGGCCCGACCAAGGAGGCCTATTTCGAGCACGCCTATCTCGCGCGCTATCTCGGCTACACGGTGGTCGAGGGCTCGGACCTCACCGTGCGCGACGACCGGCTGTACCTGAAGACGGTCGCGGGCCTAAAGGTCGTCGACCTGTTGCTGCGCCGCGTGCCGTCCGACATGTGCGACCCGCTCGAGCTCAACACCAACTCGGGCCTCGGCGTGCCCGGCCTGTTGCAGGCGGCGCGCGCTGGCCACGTCGCCATCGCCAACGCGCTCGGCAGCGGCCTGGTCGAGAACGACGCGCTGATCAGCTTCCTGCCCGGCCTGTGCCGGTTCCTGCGCGGCGAGGAGCTGATCATGCCGAGCATCGCCACCTGGTGGTGCGGCCAGTCGCGCGAGCGCCACTACGTGACGCAGAACCTGGACCGGCTGGTGGTGCGCAAGGTGGTGTCGCCGAAGACCATCTTCGCCCCCGGCCGCGACAGCTATATCGGCCCCGAGCTGAACGAGGCGGACCGCGACCGGCTGGCGCGCGAGATCGCCCGCCATGGCCATGCATTCATTGGCCAGGAAATGGTTTCCCTGTCGACCACGCCGACCTGGCGCGACGGCGACGGCCTGGGCCCGGCGCCGATGACCTTGCGAGTCTATCTCGCCGCCGGCCCCGACGGCTACCAGGTGATGCCGGGCGGGCTCACCCGAGTCGCGTTGAACGCGCCGGCGCGGGCGCCGTGGCTCGGGCCGGGCGACCTCAGCAAGGACACCTGGGTGCTGTGGCGGGAGCCGGTCGACACCTTCAGCGTGTTCACCCAGCCGCATCACGAGCTCAGGCTCAAGCGCAGCGGCAGCGACCTGCCGAGCCGCACCGCCGACAACCTGTTCTGGCTCGGCCGCTACGCCGAGCGCTCGGAGGGCGCGGTGCGCCTGTTGCGCAGCCTGGTCGTCAGGCTCGGCGGCGAGGCCGGATCGAGCGCCGATTCGGCGATGCTCGAGCGGCTGGTCTCCTTGCTCGTGATCCAGGATCACCTGTCCCAGCGGCGCGCGCGGCGCGCGCTCGACGTGGGCATCCGCGCGGTCGAGCAGGAGTTCTCCAATATCCTGTTCGACCCCGATTCGCCCGACGGCCTCGCCCGGGTGCTCGGCAACGTCCGCCGCATCGCCGAGCTGGTGCGCGAGCGCCTGTCGCACGATACCTGGCAGATCATCAAGGACCTGACCGAGATCACCGCCACCTGGCGGCTCGGCGAGGGCCAGGAGCTCGACGACGCCCGGCGCCTGCTCAACCGCATGATCCAGCTTTCGGCGGCGCTCAACGGCATGGTGCTCGAGAACATGACCCGCGGCTACGGCTGGCGCTTCCTCGACATGGGCCGGCGCCTGGAGCGCGCCCAGCACGGCGCGCGGCTGGTGCGCCACCTCGCCGCCCACGGCGACCCCGAAGCGACCGGCATGCTCGACCTGCTGCTCGAGCTCGCCGACAGCACCATGACCTACCGCACGCGCTACCGCGCGAGCCCGCGCCTGCACACCGCCCTCGACCTGGTGCTGGCCGACGAGACCAACCCGCGCTCGCTGTTGTTCCAGCTGATGGCGATCGACGAGCATCTCGCCATCCTGCCGCTGGAGGCGCGCGATGCCGGGCTCAGCCCGGCCAAGCGCCTGACCACCGGCCTGTGCACCGACCTCAGGCTCGCCGACATGGCGCGCCTGTGCGAGGTGAGCGGCAAGCGGGGGCTCAGGGTCAACCTCGACCGGCTGGTGCGCCGCCTCGAGGCTGGCGTGCAGGAGCTGTCCGACGTGGTCGCGCGCACCTATTTCAGCCACTCGCTGACCCAGCACATCTCCGGCCCCCATTGGATCGAGGCGGTGCCGTGATCTACGCGCTCAGCCATCGGACGTTGTTCTCGTACTCGCAGTCGGTGTCGATCTCGCACCACGTCCTGCACCTCGCGCCGCGCGAGAGCCCGCGCCAGTCGTGCCTCGAGTCGGCGATTGCGGTCGATCCGGCGCCGGCGATCCGCTACGACGACCACGACTACTTCGGCAACCCGGTGACCTTCCTCACCGTCCAGGAGCCGCACCCGGAGCTCGAGGTGCACGCGCGCTCGCGCATCGAGGTGCGCGCCGCGGCCGGGGTCGCGCTCGACGAGGGCCCGCGCTGGGAAGAGGTGGCGCGGCTCGCCGAGACCTCGCGCGAGGCCGAGCCGCTGGATGCCTATCAGTACGCCTTCGATTCGCCCTACGTGAGCTGCGGCGAGGAAACCTACGACTTCGCACTCGGCTCGTTCACCCCGGGCCGGCCGATGCTTGCCGGCGTGATCGACCTGACGGCGCGCATCTTCACGGGCTTCGCCTATCAGGGTGGTGTCACCGACGTCTCGACCCCGGTCAGCGAGGTGCTCAAGACGCGCACCGGCGTGTGCCAGGACTTCGCCCATGTCGAGATCGCCTGCCTGCGCAGCCTCGGCCTGCCGGCGCGGTATGTCAGCGGCTACCTGCTGACCCGCCCGCCCGAGGGCAAGGAGCGGCTGGTCGGCGCCGACGCCTC
>DASWHU010000335.1:0-2733 GCA_036398035.1 Alphaproteobacteria bacterium
GTCTTGTAGCCGTCGGGGTGGATCGGATTGCCGGTCTGGCCGAGATCGGTGCTGAGGATGAACGCCGCGGCGCCGACCGCGCGGATCGCCGCCGCCATGTCGGCGGTCGAGACCCGCGTCCAGTGGCGCATCCAGGCGAGATGCGCGTTCGGGCCCATCAGGTCATTGAGGTAGACCAGCTCGAGATAGGCGCCCATCGCCGCCGCCTGCTGCATCTCGCCAAGCGTCATGCCGGGCACGTCGGCCATGGCGTGGGTGACGACCATGTTCTCGACCCCGAGGTCGCGGCCGCGGCGGATCACCGCCAGGGCCTCATCCGGTGAGACGTGGCTGGTGCACAGCACCAGCCGCTCGCGGGCGACGATCTTGAGCACCGCCTCCATCTCCGCGGTGACCACGCCGTCGATCGCGACCTTGAGCCCGTCGCCGGGGTCGCCGAAGGTGCGCAGGTGGAAATCGGCGTCGAACGAGGGCAGCCACACCACCTTGCCGCGACCGCCCTCCATCCGGTACATCCACTCGACCGCGTCCGGGTTGATGCCGCCGACCGCCCGGTTGAGCACGACGCCGCCGAACACCTCGATCCCGGGCACCTCGCGCATCGCCAGGTAGGCGCGGTCGGCGCTGCTGGTGACGTGGTTCTTGAGCACGAGTGCGCGCATGCCCGCGCGGGCCGCGGTGCGCGCGACCTCGACGTCGAGCAGGTTGCGCCCGAACACGTCCGGCGCCGAATGGACGTGGAAGTCGATGGCGCCCGCGATCGGGCTCACCGCCGGCGGCGGCGGCGGGTAGACGCGCACCTCCACCTGGGCCGCGGCCGGCAGCGCGGCAAGCCCCAGCACTGCCGCCGCGGCCAGTGCCCGCCGTGTCAAGGTCATCGGATCCTCCCTCCAAAGCCGCGCCTGCGCGCGCCCCGCGGGCGATGCTACGTCCGGGCGATGCGCGTTGCAAACCGGCGCGGCGCCTGTGGCGGCGCGTACCGGCGGCATGCTAAGTCCGCGCGATGAGCCAGGATCAGGCGTTCGCTTTCGCGATCCTTTTGGGTGCGCTGGCGCTGTTCGCCTGGGGGCGGCTGCGCTACGACGTGGTCGCGGCGCTCGCGCTGGGCGCGGCGGTGGCGCTCGGCCTGGTGCCGGGCGCGGACGCGTTCGCCGGTTTCGGCCATCCGGCGGTGATCACTGTGGCGCTGGTGCTGATGATCAGTCACGGCCTCAAGCAGTCGGGGCTGGTCGAGCGGATGGCGGGGATGCTCGCGCCGCTCACCGGCCCGCTGCTGCTGCACATCGCGGCGCTCACGGCCGTGGTCGCGGTGGCGAGCGCATTCATGAACAATGTCGGCGCGTTGGCGCTGATGCTGCCGGTGGCGCTGGCGACCGCGGCGGAGCGCAAGCGTTCGCCGGCGCTGCTGCTCATGCCGCTCGCCTTCGGCAGCATCCTTGGCGGCATGACCACGATGATCGGCACCCCGCCCAACGTGATCATCGCCACCTTCCGCGCCGACTACGCCGGGGCGCCGTTCGCCATGTTCGACTTCAGCCCGGTCGGCGTGGCGGTGGCGGCGGTCGGCGTCGTCTTCGTCGCGCTGGTCGGCTGGCGGATGATTCCCGCGGAGCGCCGCGCGCAAAATCCGCCGCAGCAGCTGTTCGCGATCGACGACTATCTGACCGAGATCGAGGTCGGCAAGTCGAGCCCGCTGGTCGACGAGCGGCTGGAGGAGACGAAGGCGTTCGACGACGCCGCGGTCGACGTTATCGGCCTGATCCGCCACGGCTCGGACCGCCCGATATCGGTGCCGCGCCAGCCGCTCAAGGCCGGCGACGTGCTGCTGGTGCGCGGTGACCCGGAGGCGCTCGAGCCGCTGATGGCCAAGCTCGACCTCAAGCTGGCGCAGAAGCCGTCCGCCCACCTCAAGGGCGACGAGCTGACTCTCGCTGAGGGCGTGGTCAGCCCCGGTGCGGCGCTGGAGGGACGGGGGCTGCGGTATCTCAGGCGGCGCACCGGCGGCGCGCTCGCCGTGGTTGCACTCGCCCGCCAGGGCCGGCCGCCGCGCGGCCGGCTCACGGGCCAGACCTTCCGCGCCGGCGACGTGCTGCTGCTCCACGGCCAGGGCGATGCGCTCGACGACTGGTTCGCCACCCTCGGCCTCCTGCCGCTCGCCGCGCGCGGGCTCAGCCTCGGCCAGAAGCGCCGCATGGGGCTCGCGCTCGGGGTGTTCGCCGCCGCGATTCTGACTATGACGCTCGGGCTCGCGCCGGCGCCGGTCGCGCTCGCGTTCGCGGCGATCGCTTACGTCCTGCTCGACGTGCTACCGCTGCGCGACCTCTACCGCGAGATCGACTGGCCGGTGGTCGTCTTGCTCGGCGCGATGATCCCGGTGGGCGGCGCGTTGCAGGAGACCGGCGCCGCGGCGCTCGCCGCCGATGCGGTCGCGCGCCTCTCCGCGGGCGCCGGGCCGCTCCTGGTGCTCGCCTTCGTGCTGGTGCTGGCCATGTTCCTGTCCGACGTGATCAACAACGTCGCCACCGCGCTGGTCATGGCGCCGATCGCGATCGGTATCGCCGACCGCTTGGACGCCAACCCGGATTCGTTCCTGATGGCGGTCGCGGTCGGCTCGAGCTGCGCCTTTCTCACGCCCATCGGGCACCAGTCGAACACGCTGGTGATGGGGCCGGGCGGCTATCGCTTCGGCGACTACTGGCGGATGGGCCTGCCGCTGGAGGCCGCGATCGTCGC
>DASWHU010000336.1:0-2439 GCA_036398035.1 Alphaproteobacteria bacterium
CGACATCGCGGCGATGCCGCGGAGCTTCCTGTTCGCGCGCGCCTGGGCGCAATGGTACGGCGGGCTCGCCATCGTGGTGCTGGCGGTGGCGCTCGCCCTGGTGCCGGGCGCGGTCGCCAAGCGCATCGCCTTCGAGGGCGAGGCCGGCGACCTGTTGGGCGGGGCGCATGCGCGCGCGCGCCGCCTGCTCGGGGTCTACGCCGTGCTCACCGTCGCCGCGGCGGCGGCCTTGTGGCTGCTCGGGGTGCCCGCGTTCGACGCCGTGACCCACGCGCTGTCGGCAGTCTCGACCGGCGGCTTCTCGACCCGCGCCGACAGCGCCGCGGGGCTCGGCGGCGGCGCGGCGCGGGCGGCGCTGGCGCTCGCGTGTGTCGCCGGCGCGATCTCGTTCGCGCTCCAGTACCGAGTCTCGCGCGAGGGCCCCGGGCCGCTGTGGCGCGACCGCGAGGTGCGGGCGCTGGCGCTGGTCGCGCTCGCCGGTTTCGGCGCGCTCGTGCTCGTGCGCATCGCGGCGGGCGCGGGCGCCACGCCCGGCGGCGTCGGCGGTGCCGCGTTCCTCGCGCTCTCGGCCCAGACCACCGCGGGCTTCAGCACGGCGCCCGTGGCCGGGCTCGACGGCGCCTCCAAGCTCGTGCTCATGGTCCAGATGGCGATCGGCGGCGACAGCGGCTCGACCGCGGGCGGCATCAAGATCATCCGCTTCCTGGTCGCGCTGCGCCTGGTCCAGGCGCTGTTCGCGCGCACCTGCCTGCCGGCGCATGCGGTGTTCGAGCCGCACTATGCCGGCCGCGCGCTCACGCCTGCCGAGGTGCAGGTGATCGCCGGCATGGTGCTGCTCTACCTCGGCGTGGCGCTCGTCTCGTGGCTCGCCTTCCTCCTCGGCGGGCTGGCGCCGCTCGACTCGCTGTTCGAGGTGGTCTCGGCGCTCGGCACGGTCGGCCTGTCCGCGGGCGTTACCGGTCCCGACCTCGCGCCCGCCCTCAAGCTGGTGCTGTGCGCGGACATGCTGATGGGCAGGCTTGAGCTGGTGGCCGTGCTCGTGCTGCTGTACCCGCGCACCTGGCTCGGCAGGAGGGCCGAACGCGCATGAGGGCGGTGATCATCGGCGCCGGCAACCTGGGCGCGGCGGTGGCGGCCGGCCTCGCCGAGCGCGGCCAGGACGTGATCATGGTCGAGTCCGACAACCAGCGCATCGCCGCGCTCACCGGCACCCTCGACTGCGCCTTCATCCACGGCGACGGCAGCCGGCCGAGCATCCTCGGCGAGACCGGGCCGGCGAAGAGCGACGTGCTGCTGTGCCTGACCGGCAACGACCAGGTCAACATCATCGCCACCCTGGTCGGACGCTCGCTCGGCTTCGCCCGCATCATCACCAAGATCGAGGACCCCGAGTACGAGCACCTGTGCGTGGAGCTCGCCTTCACCGACGTCATCATCCCCGACCGGCACGTTGCGCGCACGCTCGCCGACCTGGTCTCGGGCACGCTCGCCGAGGACTACTCGACCTTCTTCAAGGGCGCGGCGCGGCTGTTCTCGTTCGCGGCGCGCGCGGAGGACGCGGGCGAGGTCGAGGCGCTCGAGCTTCCCGCCGACAGCCGGGTGATCTGCCTCTACCGGGACGACCGGCTGGTGATCGCCAAGCCGGGGGCGGCGATCCGCGCCGGCGACCAGGTGGTCGTCCTCGCCACCGACGCCGCCCTGGCCAAGCTGCGCGACCGCTTCGCCGCCGAGGGCGGGCGCGGCTAGGAGGCGGGCGCCGGCGGCGGAAACGCGGCGCGCGGGCGCTATATCGACAGTCATGACCGGCCTCGACCTTCGCGCCCTCGCTTGGCTCACCGGCGCGCTCGCAATCGCGGGCGCCGCGTCGGGGTGCGTGGTCGACCCGACCCTCGGCATCGCCGGCGCCGCGGTCAACGGCGCGAGCTATGTCGCCACCGGCAGGAGCGCGGACTCCCACGGCCTGTCGTGGCTCACCGGCGAGGACTGCGACCTGGCGCGGGCCCTGTCGCGCGCGCCCGTGTGCCGGCCGGTGGGCAGCGGCGACGGCACGATCGGCCTGGCGGCGGCGGACGGCGAGCCGGAGCGTACCGCGCTGGCCGCGCTCTACGAGCAGGCGGCGCTAGCGCCGGTGCTGGTCGGTGCCGCCGCGGCCACGGCCTATTCCGAGCCGGTGCCGCCGCGGCTGTACGTGGTCGCGGCGAGCTATGACCGGAGGGCCGAGGCGACCGCCGCCGCGTATACGCTCGGCGACCTGCCGGCGGCGGTGGCACGGACCGAGGTCGCGGGCGCGGTCCGCCACCGGGTGGTGGTCGGCCCGCTCGAGCCGCGCCTGGAGGCGGTGCTCGGCCCGCGCCTCGCCGCCGCCGGCGCCGAGCACTGGTTCCCGGTCGCGTTGTGCCCGCCGGCGCTGACCCCGCCGCCGTGCCTCGGCCCGGCCGC
>DASWHU010000337.1:0-9938 GCA_036398035.1 Alphaproteobacteria bacterium
CTCGACGCCGAGCTGGTCGAGATCGTGGCGCGCTCGCTCGCGGTCAGCCTGAGCGCGGTGGTGCTCGCCGCCGCGGTCGGCCTGCCGCTCGGCGCCGCGGTCGCGGTCTACCGGTTCCCCGGCCGGCGCGCGCTGGTGGTACTGCTCAACGCCCTGATGGGGCTGCCGCCGGTGTTCGTCGGCCTGATGCTGTACGTGCTGCTGTCGCGCGCCGGCCCGCTCGGCTTCCTCGGCCTGCTGTTCACCCCGACCGCGATGGTGATCGCGCAGGCGGTGCTGATCACCCCGATCATCGCCGCGCTGTCGCACCGGGTGCTGCGCGACCTCTACGAGGGCTATCGCGAGCAGCTGTGCTCGCTCGGCGCGCGCCCATGGGACGCGGTCGGCACTCTCTTGTGGGACGCGCGCGTCAGCCTGGTGACGGTGGTGATGGCCGGGTTCGGGCGCGCCAGCGCCGAGGTCGGCGCGGTGCTGATCGTCGGCGGCAACATCGCGCACCTCACCCGCGTGATGACCACCACCATCGCGCTCGAGACCAGCAAGGGCAACCTCGCGCTGGCGCTCGCTCTCGGCCTGATCCTGCTCTTGGTGGCGGTAGGCGTGAACGCCGCGGCGGCGGTGATCGGGGGCGTGCGGTTCGGTCCCGCCGCGCAGCGGCTCGACCGACCTTCAGTCGGCCGAAGCCGACTTTCGGACGGCGAAGGCCGATGACGATCCTGCCGCTGATGCTCGACGAGGCGGTGGTGAGCGCGGGCGCACACCGCCTGCTGGGGCCGCTCACGCTCAGCCTGGAGGCCGGCCCGAGGACCGTGATCCTCGGTGCCAACGGCGCCGGCAAGAGCCTGCTGTTGCGCCTCTGCCACGGGCTGATCCCGCCCAGCGCGGGCCGCGTGCGCTGGCACGGCGCCGACGCCTTCCGGCGCCAGGCGATGGTGTTCCAGCAGCCGGTGATGCTGCGCCGCTCGGTGCGCGCCAACGTCGCCTACGGCCTCGGCCTGCGCGCTGTGGCGCGCGCCGAGCGCGAGCCGCGCATCGCCGCCGCGCTCGCGGCCGCCGGCCTCGCCCCGCTCGCCGACCGCCCCGCCCCGGTGCTGTCGGCGGGCGAGCAGCAGCGGCTCGCGCTGGCTCGGGTGTGGGCGCTCGCGCCCGAGGTGCTGTTCCTCGACGAGCCGACCGCCAACCTCGATCCGGGCGCGACCGGCGCGGTCGAGCGGATCGTCGATGCCTTGCACGCCGCCGGCTGCAAAATCATCATGACCACGCACGACATGAACCAGGCGCGCCGGCTCGCCGACGAGGTCATCTTCCTGCACGGCGGCGTGGTGGTCGAGCGCGGCGAGGCCGCGCGCTTCTTCGACCGGCCGCAAACCGAGACCGCAACCGCGTTCCTGGAAGGACGATTGCTATGGTGAGCCTGCATTCAGGCATTCGTGGCCGGGTCGCGTCGCTGGTCGTGGCGGCGGCTCTCGTTGCGCAGCCGGCGGCAGCCGACCGCGCGATCGTTCTCGCCTCGACCACCTCGACCGAGGTCTCGGGCCTGTTCGCCCACATCCTGCCGCCGTTCGAGGCCGAGACCGGCATCGCCGTGCGCGTGGTCGCGGTCGGCACCGGCCAGGCGCTCAAGCTGGCCCAGAACGGCGATGCCGACGTGCTGCTGGTCCACCACCGCCCGTCCGAGGAGGCGTTCGTCGCCGAGGGCTACGGCGTCGAGCGCTTCGACGTCATGTACAACGACTTCGTGCTGGTCGGCCCCGGCGCCGACCCGGCCGGCATCAAAGGCTTGGCGGGCGCGGCCGAGGCACTGGCGCGGATCGCCGCCTCGCACGCCCCGTTCGCCTCGCGCGGCGACGACAGCGGCACCCACAAGGCCGAGCGCGCGCTGTGGCAGGCGGCGGGCGTCGATCCGGCCGCGGCCAGCGGCGGCTGGTACCGCGAGCTCGGCCAGGGCATGGGCGCGACGCTCAATGCCGCCCAGGCGATGGACGCCTATACCCTCAGCGACCGCGCCACGTGGCTCGCGTTCGAGAACAAGGGCAGCCTCGAGATCCTGGTCGAAGGCGATCCGGCGCTGTTCAACCAGTACGGGGTGATCCTGGTCAACCCCGCGCGCCATCCGCACGTCGATGCGGCGGGCGGCCAGGCGTTCATCGACTGGCTCTTGTCGCCGGCCGGGCAGGGGGCGATCGCCGGCTTTCACATAAGCGGCGCGCAGCTGTTCTTTCCCAACGCCAAGGCCCGGCGCTGAGGCGCTTACGGTTTGACAGACCCGGCCGCGCCGATATAGTACGCGGCTTCAGTTTCGCGGGCGGCCGCCGGCGGCGCGCCGCCCGCGCCTTCTACTCGGATCACGGATGAGCAAGCGCAAGACCTCGAAGTACAAGCTCGACCGCAGGCTGGGGGTCAACCTCTGGGGCCGGCCCAAGAGCCCGATCAACCTGCGCGAGTACGGTCCCGGCGAGCACGGCCAGCGCCGCCGCAAGGTGTCGGATTACGGCATCCAGCTGGCGGCCAAGCAGAAGCTCAGGGGCTATTACGGCGACCTGTCGGAGCGGCAGTTCCGGCGCACCTACCAGGAAGCGATCCGGCGCAGCGGCGATACCGGCGAGAACCTGGTCGGCCTGCTCGAGCGCAGGCTCGATGCGGTGGTCTACCGCATGGGCCTGGCGCCGACCGTCTTCTCCGCCCGCCAGATCGTCAACCACGGCCACATCCGGGTCAACGGCCGGCGGGTGACGATCCCGAGCTACCTGGTCAACGAGGGCGACGTGCTCGAGGTTCACGAGAAGTCGAAGGGCCACCCGCTGATCCTGGAGACCATCCAGCAGCCCGAGCGCGACGTTCCCGACTACATCGAGGTCGACTTCGACAAGCTCAAGGGCACCTTCCTGCGCCAGCCGCAGCTCGCGGACATCCCCTATGCGGTGCAGATGGAGCCCAATCTGGTGATCGAGTACTACTCGCGCTGAGCCGCGGGCAGCGGTGGGGGACAGCGCGACCGGCCGCCCCGCGGGGCGGCCTTCTTTTTTCTATGCAGTCCCAGGTCGGGCCTTCGCCACAGGACATACAGGGTCGTCATCGCGAGCGGAGCGAAGCGATCCAGAGGCGGCGCGGGCCGAACCGAAGACTGGATCGCCTGCCTGCGCGAAGCCGACCTTCCTTCGCCCGCCGAAGCGGGCTTCGCGAAGGCGGGAGCGGCTTCGCTTCGGCCCGTCGCCCGAAGGCTTTGGGCCGCAGGGCGGCGAAGGCAGGCCACGGCGCTGCGCGCCTCGCGATGACCGCGTTCTGCGCGCCCTCACCGTCCTTGTCGTTCAATTACCTCATAAGACTCCGCGGCGCTTGAGGGCTGCGACCTCGGCCTCGTCCAGGCCTAGCAGCCGGCCGCAGACCTCGGCCAGATGCGCGCCGAGCGCCGGGCCGAGCCAGTCGATCGCGCCCGGGGTCTCGCTCAGGCGCGGCACCACCTCGGCGACGGTGACCGGGCCTGCGCGCGAATCCTCGATGGTCCTGAGGTTGCCGCGTGCGCGGTATTGGGGGTCGGCGAAGATCTCGTCGATCGCGTAGACCGGCCCGCACGGCACCTCGGCGCGTTCGCACGCCGCGAGCAGCTCGGCGCGACCGTGGGCGCGGGTCCAGTCCGCGACCATGCGGTCGACCTCCTCGCGCGCCGCCTCGCGCCGAGCCACGGTGGCGAGGCGGCCATCGCCGGCGAGCTCGGGCCGGCCCATCAGCGCGGCGAGGCGCGCGAACATCTTGTCGCTGGTGCAGGCGATCGCGACCCACGTGCCGTCGCGGGTCGGGTAGTGGCTGTGGGGCACCGCGTTCACCGTGCCCGCGCCTATGCGCTGGCGCACCTTGCCGAACATCGCGTAGGCCGGGACGAGCTCGTCGAGCAGGCGGAAGATCGACTCGTACAGGCCGATGTCGACCACTTGGCCGGTGCCGGTTGCCTCGCGCGCACGCAGCGCGAGCAGCGCACCGAACGCGCCGAACAGGCCCGAGACGTAGTCGGCGAGCGTCGCCGAGCCCGGCGTCACCGGCTCGCGGTCGGGATGGCCGGCAAGGAACGACAGGCCGCCGAAGGCGTTGCCGATGCGCCCGAAACCGGGGCGGGCGGCGTACGGCCCGGTCTGGCCGTAGCCGGTGATGCGCACCATCACCAGCCCCGCATTGTGCGCGCGCAAGTCCTCATAGCCGAGCCCCCAGCGCTCGAGCGTGCCGGCGCGGAAGTTCTCGCACACCACGTCGGCCTGGGCCGCCAGCCGCTTGAACAGCGCCGCGCCGTCGGCGGTCCTCAAGTCGAGGGTGATCGACTTCTTGTTGCGGGCCTCGTTCAGCCACACCAGCGAGTCGCCGCAAGGAGTGGCGCTGCCGAAGTGCCGCGCCGGGTCGCCGGTGCCGGGCAGCTCGACCTTGATCACCTCGGCGCCGAACTCGCCCAGCAGCGTCGCGCAGAACGGCGCGGCGATGAAGGTGGCGGCGTCGATCACACGGATGCCGTCGAGCGGGCGCGGCTTGGCTCCGGCGTCTGCCACCACGGGTACGAGGTGTGCGGGCTACTCGGCCGGCGCGCGGCTGGGGAGCGGAGCGGGGGCGGCTTGTCCCTCGCCCGCAGGCAGGCGCAGCGCGGCGGTGCCTGCGGCCAGCGCCAGCACCGTCATCGCCAGGAACAGCAAGTCGAGCGAGCCGGTCATGCGATAGACGATCGGGATCAGCGCGACCCCGAACGACGACACGCCGAGGGTGAGCATGAACTTGGCGCCGAACACCCGCCCGCGCCAGTGCGCCGGGGTATAGCGGGCGAGCAGCGCGTTCTCGGCCGGCTGGCCGGCGACGTTGAGGCCGATCATCAGCGCCGCCACCGGCACCAGCGCCGGATGCACCAGCGCGAAGGCGACCAGCAGCACCGGCACCTGGAGGAACTGGGTGGTCAGGTAGACGGTCTTGAGGCGGAACCGGTCGGCGAACTCGCCGCCGACGATCTGGGTCAGGCTGCTGGCCAGGTAGACCAGGGTCACCATGCCGGCGACGCCGACCACGCCGTCGCCGAACAGGGCGCCGAGACGCTCGGCGAAGATCTTGGGCAGCGCAAACGAGGTCATCTGGTAGATCATGCCCGTGCACAGCACGGTCACCGCGAGCACGGTGAACACGCGCCGCGCGCCCTCCGCCGGCCGCTCGCCCGAGATCCGCGAGGTCGCCGTGGACGTCGCCTCGAACAGCCCGCGCCGGCGGGCGAACACGAACACGATGCCGGCCGACATGCACACCGCGCCGGGCACGAAGAACGCCCAGCGCCAGCTGAGATAGCTCGCCAAGGTGCCCGCCACCAGCGCCGCCGCCGCGGTCCCCAGCGAGCCGAACACGCCGTTGATGCCGAGCGCGCGCCCGCGGTTGGGGGCGTGGCGGACCAGCCACGGGATGCCGACCGGGTGGTAGATCGAGGCGAACAGCCCCATCAGCGCGAGGCCGCCCGACAAGCTCGCCGGCCCGTCGGCGAAGCCGGTCAGGATCGTCGCCGCGCCGAGGCCGAAGAAATAGACCGTCATCATGCCGGTCTCGGACCAGCGGTCGCCGAGCCATCCCGCCGGCAGCGCGCCGGCGCCGAACAGGATGCTCATCGGGATACCGAGCGCGAACAGGCTGGCGTAGTCCATGCCCCACTCGCGCTCGAGCACCAGCACCACGGTCGCGAACAGCAGCACGAACAGGTGCGCGAACGAATGCGCGACGCCCGCGAAGCCCTGGGTGACCAGGCGCGAGGTCCGGCTCATTTCCCGGGCTCCCGGCCCGTCCTGCTCATCCGCCCCAACGTCATGCGGCTCACCCGTACACCAGGCGCGGCAGCCAGGTGATCAGCGGCGGGTACATCATGCACGCCGCCAAGCCGGTGGCCTGGATGGCGAGGAACGGCAGCGCCGCCTTGAAGATGTCGGCCATCGGAATATCCGGCGGCGCGACGCCGCGCAAGTAGAACAAGGCGTAGCCGAACGGCGGCGACAGGAACGACATCTGCATGTTGACCAGATAGAGCACCCCGAACCACAGCGGATCGAACCCCAGGCCCTTGATGATCGGAACGAATATGGGCACGCACAGCAGCAAAATCCCGACCCAGTCGAGGAACATGCCGAGCACGATCAGGATCAGCTGCATCAGGATCAGGATGCCCCAGCGCCCGAGCCCGGTCGCCTCGAGCGCGCCGGTGACGAACTCCTGGCCGCCCTGAAGCACGTACAGGCCGACGAACACGGTGGCGCCGAACATGATCCACAGCACCATCGAGGTCGCCTTCAGCGTGGTGATGCACGCCTCGCGCACGGTCAGCCAGTCGAGCCGGCGGTGCAGCGCGGCGACCACGAACGAGCCGAAGGTGCCGAGGCCGGCGGCCTCGACCGGGGTCGCGATGCCGGTGAAGATCACGCCCAGCACCAGGACGATCAGCAGGATCGGCGCGGTCATGGTGCCGACCAGCCTGAGCTTGTCGCGCGTCCCGATCCGCTCGGCGAGCGGCAGGGCCGGGCCCATCTCGGGGCTCACCCAGCAGCGCAGCGAGACATAGGCGATGTACATGCCCGACAGCATCAGGCCGGGGATCACCGAGCCGATGAACAGCTCGCCGACCGACTGCTCGGCGACCACCGCGTAGATGATCGCCAGGATGCTCGGCGGGATCAGGATGCCCAGCGTGCCCCCGGCCATGATCGCGCCCATGGCGATCTTGGGCGCGTAGTTGCGCTTGAGCATCGCCGGCAGCGCGATGATGCCCATGGTCACCACCGCGGCGCCGATGATGCCGACCATCGCGGCGAGGATGGTCGAGGCGACGATGGTCGCGCTCGCCAGGCCGCCGCGGATGCCGCCCAGCAGTTTGTAGATGACGTCGAACATCTCGCCGATCAGCCCGGCGCGTTCGAGCATCGCCGCCATGAAGATGAACAGCGGGATCGCCGATAGCTGGTAGTCGGTCATCAGCGGGAAGATGCGCGACGGCACCATGTTCAGCATCTGCGTGTCGTTGAGCACGAACAGGAACACGCAGGCCAGCCCGCCGGTGACGAAGGCGAGCGGCAGGCCCGCCATCAGCAGCAGCAGCAGGCTGCCGAACATCAGCAGGGTCAGCCATCCGATCGGGATCTCGACACCCACCGCTCAGGCCTCCCGCGCGACCAGGATGGCGAGGTCGCGCAGCATCTTGGCCAGCCCCTGAATGAGGATCAGCCCCGCGCCGACCGCGATGGTGATCTTCACCGGCCAGTACTGGATCGCCCACTCGGTGAACGACACCTCCCAGACGCCGACCGAATCCATCAGGAACACCCAGCCGGTCGCCAGAAGCGTGCCGGCGAAGATGAAGAAGAACACCGAGGTCAGAAGGTCGGTCGCCGCCCGCCCGCGCCGCGACAGGCGGGCATAGAAGATGTCCACCCGGACGTGGCTGTCGGTCAGGTAGGCATAGGCGCCCGCGATCAGGTACTGCATGCCGAACATCAGGAACATGCTCTCATGCACCCAGTTGGTCGGCGAGTTGAACAGGTAGCGCGCCACCACCTCGTAGTAGTAGGCGAACACCGCGATCACCGACCAATAGGCGACGTACTCGCCGGTCCAGCGGCTGAGCGTCTCGAAATGGCGAACGATCGAGGCGGGCCGCGCCGGGGCCACGGGCGGGGCCACCGGCTCGGGAACGGGGATCGCGGGCTCGCGCTGGTTGCACAGGCGCGCCAGCGCCGGCAGGCGGATCGCGTCGAACAGCAGCAAGATGCCGATTACGATCGCCACCGTGCGCGCGATCCCGGCCCACTGGTCGAACGTCGCTGCCGCCGCGCCCTTCGCGGCCTCGGCACGCGTCAGCTCGGCGCGGCCGGCCTCGAGCTTGGCGCCGGCGTCTTCATCGCCGGCATCGACCGCGGCCCGGGCCCGGTCGACGTCGAACTGGGCGATCATCACCTGCGACTCGGCCGCCGAGATCACCTCGCGCGAGGCGCGCGACTCGATATTGGCGACGACGATCGCGACCACGAACGGGAGGTAGATCACGCCCCGCCAGTTCTTGACGTAGAAGCGGTGGATGCCGGCGAAGCCGGCGGTGATCAGCAGCAGGTAGCCGACCGCGAGCGTCACCGCCGGCCGCGGGCCCGCCAGGCGCTGGCGCCGGACCAGCGCCATCGCCAGCAGTGGGAAGGCGGCGAGCCCCGACCAGTACAGCCAGTGCGGCAGGACGAAGGTGAGGTCGGGCATGACGGGCCTTGAGGCGCTGGCGGTGTCCGGGCGAGCGGCCGGGGCGGCGCTCCGGCCTTAGCGGCCGGACGGCGCGGCGCCGGCGGCCGCCTCGGTCAGCTCCACTTGAGCTCTTGGCCCTTGATCATGTCCGGAGTGACGTAGCCGAGGCTGCCCGACATCATGTAGTCGAGCTGGATCTTGAACACCCGCGCGGCGTCCTGGTCCTTGTTCGCCCACTCGAACCAGCGCGGGATGGCGAGGCGGGTGAACTTCTCGACGTCGGCCTCGGTCAGGCGCGTGACCACCGTGCCGGCCTCGGCGAACTTGGCCCACGACTCCTGGTCGGCCTTCTGGATCGCCGCGTGGTGCATGTCCGAGTACACGTGCACCTCCATCTCGACGAACTGCCTCATCTGCGGCGACAGCGCGTTCCAGGCCCGGTTGCTGACCGTCAGGTCCATCAGGTCGACCGGCTGGTACAGCGACATGAAGCCGGGCGGGCCCATCGAGATGAACTTGGTGACCTGATGGAAGCCGAGCGCGTAATTGACCGCCGGGCCGACATAATCCGCGACGTCGATGGTGCCCTTCTCGAGTGCCGGGAAGATCTCCGAGCCCGGCAGCAGCGTGGTCTTGGCGCCGGCCGCCTGGAACACCTCGGCGACCATGCCGCCGGGCAGGCGCATCTTGCGGCCGCGGAAGTCCTCGATCGAGCGGATCGGAACCTTCGAGTGGATGATGTTGGGGCCGTGCTGGATCGGCCCGACATAGTACATGTCCTGCTTGGCGAACAGCTCGCGCGCAATCTCGAGGCCGCCGAGGCCGTAGTAGAACACGTCCCACTCGTGCGGGTAGCGCGGCCCGAGCGGATAGGAGGTCAGGAACACCGATGCCGGCATCCGCCCCGCCCAGTAGATGGTGAACGGGTTCATGGCGTCGAGCACGCCGTTCTTGACCGCGTCGAACAGCTGGAAGTCGCCGACCACGTCCTTGGCGCCGAACGGCTGGAAGGCGAGCTCGCCGCCGGTCTTCTCGACAATGGTGCTGCACCAGCTCCTGAAGATGTCGAGGCCGATGCCCCCCGGCCACGAGGTCTGGATCTTCCAGGTCGCGGTCTGGGCCCTGGCCGTGCCGATGAACGGTGCCCCCAGGCGGTCGGCTGCGGCGAACGCGGCCGCGGCGCCGGCGGCACCGACCGCGCCTTTCAAAACCGCCCGGCGGCTCGCGCCGCGAGCGCGCGCCGCGGGCCGCTTGTCGCGCCCGGTGGTGGTGGATTCGGTCATGTTCTGGCTCTCCCTGTCGCGTTTCGGCGGCTGCGCCCCTTCCCGGGACGTAGTCTACACGACTCCCAGGCCCCGCCCGCAAGCGGCCTTGCAACCTCCGGTCAGGCGCCGGGGCCGGCGCCGTTGAGCACCGCGGGATCGCGCACCGCGCCGAACGAGGCGCTGCGCACCATCGCGCCGTAGGCCCTGAGCGCGCGCGAGACGATCCGCGCCCGATTGACCGGCTTCCAGCCGCCGTCGGCGCGCGCCGCCATCGCCGTCCGGCGGCGGGCGAGGGCGGCGTCGTCGACCGCTAGGCGGATGCTGCGCGCCGGGATGTCGAAGGCGATCTCGTCGCCGTCCTCGATCAGCGCCAGCTCGCCCCCGTCCGCGGCTTCGGGCGAGACATGGCCGACCGACAGGCCCGAGGTCGCGCCCGAGAAGCGGCCGTCGGTG
>DASWHU010000338.1:0-7920 GCA_036398035.1 Alphaproteobacteria bacterium
CGTCGCGCTCGACTCGCTCGCGGTGCCGGCGGGCCTCGACTTCGCCGGCTACGATACCGCCGCCGCCGGGTCGCCCGCGCTGTGGGACGACTACGCGCCCGGCGAGCGCATCGACCACATCGACGGCACGACGGTGGAGGCCGCCGAGCACATGGCGGCGACGCGGCTCTACCAGAACACAGCGCGCGCCCATTTCGACCGCCGGCGCGCGGCGGCGACCCGATTCGGCCGGCGCATCGTCTATGGCGGCCACGTCATCAGCCTGGCGCGGGCGCTGAGCTTCAACGGCCTCGCCAACGCCCAGTGGGTGGCGGCGATCAACGGCGGCCGGCACGTGGCGCCGGTGTTCGCGGGCGACACGGTCTACGCTTGGTCGGAGGTGCTGGAGAAGGCGCCGCTCGCCGGCCGCGACGATGTCGGCGCGCTGCGCCTGCGCACGGTCGCGGCCAAGGACCGCGACTGCGCCGATTTCCCTGACCGCGATGCCGCAGGGCGCCCCGACGCCTCGGTCGTGCTCGATTTCGACTACACGGTGCTGATGCCCCGCCGCATCGTCCGAACCCCGGTTGACTTGCTTTCGGGCAGGGTCTAGTTCGTAGGCGGTCGCGGCTCCCGCGACCGTCCTCACCTGGGAGCTTCCGGATGGCGCAGGCGGACCGGCCGCTGTCGCCGCATCTCCAGATTTATCGCCCGCAGCTGACCTCGGTGCTGTCGATCCTGCACCGGATCACCGGCGTCGTGCTGGGCCTGGGCACGGCCCTGCTGGTGTGGTGGCTGGCGGCCGCGGCGAGCGGGCCCGAGGCGTTCGCCGCGGTCCAGGCGTTCAACGCCTCGATCCTCGGCCGGCTGCTGCTGCTGGGCTGGACCTTCGCGCTGTTCTACCACCTGTGCAACGGCGTCCGTCACCTGGCCTGGGACGCGGGCTGGGGGTTCGAGCTCGGCGCCGTCTACCGCTCGGGCTGGGCGGTGGTCGCGGGCAGCGGGGCGCTGACCGTGATCGCCTGGATCGCCGGCTACGCCGTGCGGGGCGCGCCGTGACCGGCATGCGCGCGCCGCTCGCCGAGGCGCGCGGCCTCGGCGCGGCCAAGGACGGCGTCGGCCACTGGTGGGCGCAGCGGGTGAGCGCGCTGGCGCTGGTGCCGCTGAGCCTGTGGCTGGTGGCCTCGCTGGTGGCGATGACCGGCGCCGGCCACGCCGAGGTGAGCGCCTGGCTCGCCCGGCCGTGGGTCGCGGTCACCCTCGTGCTGACCCTGTTCGCGACCTTCTTTCACCTCAAGCTCGGCCTGCAGGTGGTGGTCGAGGACTACGTCGAGGGCCGGGTCGCGCGCACCGCGCTCGAGCTTCTGGTCACCTTCGCCGCCATCGCGCTCGGCACCGGCGCGGTGTTCGCCGTGCTCAAGGTCGCGCTTGGCGGCTGAGCGGCGATGAGCGACGCCTATCCGGTCACCGACCATGCTTACGACGTGGTCGTCATCGGCGCCGGCGGTGCCGGCCTGCGCGCCACCTTCGGCATGGCCGAGAAGGGGCTCAAGACCGGCTGCCTGACCAAGGTGTTCCCGACCCGCAGCCACACCGTCGCCGCCCAGGGCGGCATCTCGGCGGCGCTCGGCAACATGGGCGAGGACGACTGGCGCTGGCACATGTACGACACGGTCAAGGGCTCGGACTGGCTCGGCGACCAGGACGCGATCGAGTACATGTGCCGCGAGGCCGCGGCGGCGGTGGTCGAGCTCGAGCATTTCGGGGTGCCGTTCTCGCGCACGCCTGAGGGCAAGATCTACCAGCGCGCCTTTGGCGGCATGACCACCCGTTTCGGCGAGGGCACCGCCCAGCGCACCTGCGCTGCCGCCGACCGCACCGGCCACGCCATCCTGCACACCCTCTACCAGCAGGCGCTGCGCGCCCGGGCCGAGTTCATGGTCGAGTACGTCGCCATCGACCTGATCATGGACGACGACGGCGCCTGCCGCGGGGTGATGGCGTGGAACCTCGACGACGGCACCCTCCACCGCTTCCGCGCCCACATCGTGGTGCTGGCCACCGGCGGCTACGGCCGCACCTACTTCTCGTGCACCTCGGCGCACACCTGCACCGGCGACGGCAACGCCATGGTGCTGCGCGCCGGCCTCGCCTGCCAGGACATGGAGTTCATCCAGTTCCACCCGACCGGCATCTACGGCGCCGGCTGCCTGATCACCGAGGGCGTGCGCGGCGAGGGCGGCTACCTGACCAACTCGGAGGGCGAGCACTTCATGGAGCGCTACGCGCCCCACGCCAAGGACCTCGCCTCGCGCGACGTGGTCAGCCGGTCGATGACCATCGAGCTGCGCGAGGGCCGCGGCGTCGGCCCGCACAAGGACTACATCTACCTGCATCTCGAGCACCTGGACCCCGACATCATCGCCGAGCGCCTGCCCGGCATCGCCGAGACCGCGCGCATCTTCGCCGGCGTCGACGTGACCAAGGAGCCGATCCCGGTGCTGCCGACCTGCCACTACAACATGGGCGGCATCCCGACCAACCATCACGGCGAGGTGGTGACGCTCCGCGACGGCGACCCCGAGGCGGTGGTGCCGGGGCTGATGGCGATCGGCGAGGCGGCGTGCGTGTCGGTGCACGGCGCCAACCGGCTCGGCTCCAACTCGCTGCTCGACATCGTCGTGTTCGGCCGCGCCGCGGCCCTGCGCGCGGCCGAGCTCGTGCGCCCGGGCGAGCCGCACAAGGACCTTGCCGCCGGCGCCGGCGACGAGGCGGTCGCGCGCCTCGACCGGCTCCGCCACGCCAAGGGCGGCACCCCGACCGCGGCCATGCGCCTTGAGATGCAGCGCACCATGCAGGACCATTGCGCGGTGTTCCGCACCGGCGAGGTGCTGGCCGAGGGCGCGCGCAAGCTCGAGGCGCTGTGGCGGCGGCTCGGCGACATCCGGGTCTCTGACCGCTCCATGATCTGGAACTCGGACCTGGTCGAGACGCTCGAGTACGAGAACCTGCTCGCCCAGGCGGTGGCGGCGATCGCGGGCGCCGCCAACCGCACCGAGAGCCGCGGCGCGCACGCCCGCGAGGACTACCCGGGGCGCGACGACGAGGCCTGGCTCAAGCACAGCCTGATCTGGGTCGACGAAGCCGGGCGGGCGCGCATCGACTACCGCCCCGTCCACCTCAACACGCTGACCAACGAGGTCCAGCCGATCCCGCCCAAGCCGCGGGTCTATTGAGCGCACGGCGAACCGCGCCGCCCGACGATCGAGGCACCGACCGATGGCCGACTTCACCCTTCCCGCGAACTCGCGAGTGCGCGCGGGCACCACGCACCGGGCGCCGGCGGGCGCGACCAACGTCAGGACCTTCGCGACCTACCGCTGGAGCCCGGACGACAGCGCCAACCCGCGCCTCGACCGCTTCGAGATCGACCTGGACGGGTGCGGGCCGATGGTCCTCGACGCCCTCATCAAGATCAAGAACGAGACCGACTCGACGCTCACCTTCCGCCGCTCGTGCCGGGAGGGCGTATGCGGCAGCTGCGCCATGAACATCGACGGCACCAACACCCTCGCCTGCACCAAGTACATCAGCGAGGTCACGGGCGAGGTGCGCATCTACCCGCTGCCGCATTTGCCGGTGGTCAAGGACCTGGTGGCGGACTTGAGCCACGTCGCCGCGCAATACGCCTCGATCAAGCCGTGGCTGCGCGCCGAGTCGCCGCCGCCGCCCGACCGCGAGCGCCTGCAATCGCCTGAGGAGCGCCGCCGGCTCGACGGCCTCTACGAGTGCATCCTGTGCTTCTGCTGCACCACGGCCTGCCCGAGCTACTGGTGGACCGGCGAGCGCTATCTCGGCCCGGCGGCGCTGCTGCAGGCCTACCGGTGGCTCGCCGACAGCCGCGACGAGGCGGCGGGCGAGCGGCTCGATGAGCTCGAGGACCCGTTCAAGCTCTATCGCTGCCACACGATCATGAACTGCACCCGGACCTGCCCCAAGGGGCTCAACCCGGCCGAGGCGATCGGCGCGATCAAGCGCCTGATGGTCGCACGCCGCTAGAGCGGTATGATATTTGGTCGAACCGCCGGATTTTATTGGTCGTCACCCCGGAAACGGCGAAGCCGTTATCCGGGGTCCATACGCCTTTGCAACCAATCGGCCGCTCGTGCAAGCGGCGAGATGGACCCCGGCTCGCGGCGCTTCGCGCCTTGGCCGGGGTGACGGGTCAAGGATGATCAGGTTTCAAATCATCACGCTCTAGCCACCGCCCGCGGCCGCGGACGCGCCGCGTCCCGCCCACAGGGAGCTGACCGGATGATGTACCTGTTGGCCGCCGGCGGGCTGATGCTCCTGCTCGGCGGCGGCGAGCTGCTGGTCCGCGGCGCGGTCGGCCTGGCGCAGAGCTTCGGCGTCGCGCCGCTGGTGATCGGGCTGACGGTGGTCGCATTCGGCACCTCGGCGCCCGAGCTGGTGGTGTGCCTCGAGGCCGCGTTCGGCGATCACCCCGACATCGTGCTCGGCAACATCGTCGGCTCCAACATCGCCAACCTGCTCGCCATCATCGGCATCGCCGCGCTGCTGCGCCCGATCGCCATCGCCTCGGGCGTGGTCCGGCGCGAGGGCACCATCCTGCTCGCGGTCTCGGCCGCGTTCCTCGCCGTCTGCCTGACCGGCGAGCTGACCCGCGCCGTCGGCGGGGTCATGGTGCTGCTGCTCGCCGCCTACACCTGGTGGTCGTTCTGGGCCGCCCGGCGGCGCAGCCGCGCCGAGGCCAGGGAGTTCAAGCGCGCGACCGAAGAACAGGCGCCGCCCTCGGCCCGGCTCGCCCTGGTGTTCACCGCGCTCGGCATCGCCGGCGTGATCGCGGGCGCCGACCTGTTGATCGAGGGCGCGGTCGGCATCGCGCAGGCGGCGGGGCTGTCGGAGGCGGTGATCGGGCTCACCCTGGTGGCGCTGGGCACGTCGCTGCCGGAGCTTGCGACCTCGGGCATGGCGGCGGTGCGCGGCCACAGCGACCTTGCGGTCGGCAACGCCGTCGGCAGCAACCTGTTCAACATGCTCGCCATCGGCGGCATCACCGCGCTGGCGGTGCCGGTGATGGTGCCGGCGGAGGTGATCGGCTTCGACCTGTGGGTGATGCTTGCGGTCACGCTCGCGCTCGTGGCACTGATGGCCGTCAACGGCCGCATCGGCCGCAGCCATGGCGCGGCGCTGACGGCGAGCTATGCGGGCTATGTCGCGCTGCTGGTCACCGGCGCCGCGCCGCGGCTGATGTGACCGCGGGCTGTCGCGCCGCCGCATTTTGCGTATGCTAGCCGGCGCAACGAGGGGAGGACACCATGCGTGCAACCGTCGCGATCGTGATGCTGATCGTCGGCCTGGTGATCGGCGGGCTGATCGGCCGCTTCGCGCTCGCCCCGGCCCGGGTCGACACCTCGATCGAGACCGGCGGGACGCCGGGCGAGCCCGCGCCCGCTGCCGCCGCGCCGGTGCGCTGGAAGCTGGCCAGCGCCTACGCCCACTCGACCGCGGTGCTCGGCGAGACCGTCGACCACTTCATCGACAGCCTGGGGGCGATGTCGCAAGGCGACATCGAGCTCAGGTTCTACGAGCCGGGGGCGCTGATCCCGGCGCTCGAGGTGTTCGACGCGGTCTCCTCCGGCTCGGTCGAGTCGGGCTACTCGACGCCCGGCTTCTGGGCCGGCAAGGAGCCGGCGCTGCAGCTGTTCGCGTCGGTCCCCTTCGGTCCCAGCGCGCCCGAGTACATGGCCTGGTACTACATGGGCGGCGGCCAGGCGATGCTCGACGAGCTGTACGCCAAGCACGACATCAAGCCGCTCCTGTGCGGGCTGTTCCCGCCCGAGGCGTCGGGCTGGTTCCGCAACGAGATCACCGGCCCCGACGACCTCAAGGGCCTGAAGATGCGCTTCTTCGCGCTCGGCGCGCGGGTGATGGAGAAGCTCGGCGTCTCCACCCAGCTATTGGCCGGTGGCGACATCTTCCCGGCGCTCGAGCTCGGCACGATCGACGCCACCGAATATGCCAGCCCCGCGATCGACCGCAATCTCGGCTTCTACCAGGTCGCCAAGCACTACTACTTCCCGGGCTGGCACCAGCAGTCGACCTGGGTCGAGATCATCGTCAACCTGGACAAGTGGAACGGGCTCAGCGAGTCCCAACGCAGCATGTTCGAGGTCGCGTGCGGCGACATGGTCCGCTATTCGATCGCGCTCGGCGAGGCCGCGCAGGTGCCGGCGATGGAGTTCCTCCAGCAGCAGGGAGTGGTGTTCCACAAGTGGTCGCCCGAGATGCTGGGGCTGTTCAAGTCGGGCTGGGACCAGGTGCTCGCCGAGGAGGTGGCGAAGGACCCGACCTTCGCCCGCGTCTGGGCCTCGCTCAACGATTTCCGCACGCGCTATGCGACCTGGCGCGACCTGGGTTACCTGAACTGAGCGGCGCGGCGCGCCGGCTCGGACGAGGATTGGGAGGCGACATGACCGACACGCTTCATCACTTCATCGCCGGCAGGAAGGTGGCCGGCAGCAGCGGCCGCAAGGGCGAGGTCTACAACCCGGCCACCGGCGAGGTCGCCAAGACCGTGCCGTTCGCGGGCGCGGCCGACGTCGACCAGGCGGTGGCCGCGGCCAGGGCGGCGTTCCCGCGCTGGGCGGCGACCACCCCGATCGCGCGCGCGCGGGTGATGTTCCGGCTCAAGGAGCTGATCGAGCGCAACCTCGACGAGCTCGCGGTGGCGGTCAGCTCCGAGCACGGCAAGACCATCCCCGACGCCAAGGGCTCGATCACCCGCGGCCTCGAGGTGGTCGAGTTCGCCTGCGGCATCCCGCACCTGTTGAAGGGCGAGTTCACCGAGGCGGTCGGCACCGGCGTCGACAGCTACTCGATGCGCCAGCCGATCGGGGTGTGCGCCGGCATCACCCCGTTCAACTTCCCGGCCATGATCCCGCTGTGGATGGCGCCGCTCGCCATCGCCTGCGGCAACAGCTTCATCCTCAAGCCGTCCGAGCGCGACCCCTCCTGCCCGCTGCGGCTCGCCGAGCTGTTCACGGAGGCGGGGGTCCCCGACGGCGTGTTCAACGTCGTCAACGGCGACAAGGAGGCGGTGGACGCGATCCTCGCCCATCCCGACATCGGCGCGGTGAGCTTCGTCGGCTCGACCCCGATCGCGGAGCACGTCTACGCCACCGGCTCGGCCCACGGCAAGCGTGTCCAGGCGCTTGGCGGCGCCAAGAACCACATGGTGGTGATGCCTGACGCCGACCTCGACCAGGCGGTCGATGCGCTGATGGGCGCGGCCTACGGCTCGGCCGGCGAGCGCTGCATGGCGGTCTCGGTCGCGGTCGCGGTCGGCGGCACCGGCGAGCCATTGATCGAGCGGCTGGTCCCGCGCATCGCCGGCCTCAAGATCGGCCCTTACACCGATCCCGACGCCGAGATGGGCCCGATCGTCACCCGCCAGGCGCTGACCCGCATCCGCGCCCTCGTCGAATCGGGCGTCAAGCAGGGCGCGGAGCTGGTCATCGACGGCCGCGATTACGCGCTCCAGGGCTACGAGAACGGCTTCTTCATGGGCGGCTGCCTGTTCGACCGCGTCACGCCCGAGATGGACATCTACAAGCAGGAGATCTTCGGCCCGGTGCTGTCGGTGGTGCGCGCGCCCGACTACGACAGCGCGCTCGGGCTGGTGTGCGACAGCCCCTACGGCAACGGGGTCGCGATCTTCACCCGCGACGGCGACTGCGCCAAGGACTTCGCCCAGCGCGCCAATATCGGCATGGTCGGAGTCAACGTGCCGATCCCGGTGCCGGTCGCCTATCACAGCTTCGGCGGCTGGAAGCGCTCGAAGTTCGGCGCCGCCAACACCCACGGCATGGAGGGGGTGCGCTTCTACACCCAGATCAAGACGGTCACCGCGCGCTGGCC
>DASWHU010000339.1:0-2543 GCA_036398035.1 Alphaproteobacteria bacterium
CGTCGGCGAGCGGCATCTCGAGCTCGAGGAACGGCCCGGCGGTCATGCCCTGGGCGCGGAAGAACGACAGCAGCAAAGTGGCATCGCGCGCGACCATGGTCCGCACCGTGGCCACGCCGTCGGTGCGGAAGGCGGCGCACAGCGCCTCGAGCAGGCGCGTGCCGATGCCCGCCTCCTGCAACCGGCGCGCGACGTTGATCGCGAACACCCAGCCGCACGGCTGCGAGCCGAACTCCCAGCTTCGCACCTCGCCCAGGACGTAGCCGACCAGCGCCCCGTCCAGCTCGGCGGCGAGGGCGTGGCGATTCGCCCCGGCCGGCGCGTAGGCGTCGAACAGCCGCTCCCAGTAGGCGGCCTTGGGCATGCCGGTGGCCTCGGCATCGAGCGCCACCACCGCCGCGAGGTCGCCCCGCGCGAGCGGGCGAATCGCCACCCTGCCCACCGCCGCCATTCGCCGCTTGACTCCGCTTGGCCCCCGGCTACCGTTGCAATTCAGTATAGCAATACCGAATTGGATGCGGCCATGGCCGAGTCCACGCCTGCGGCCGGGCCCGGTCACGGCGCCGGCGCCAACCTGCCGGCCGAGGTCGACTTCCGCACCGCGCCCGAGCGCTACCGCCACTGGCGGCTCGCGATCGACGGGCCGGTGGCGACCTTGGCGCTTGACGTCGACGAGGCGGCGGGCCTGCGCCCGGGCTACGAGCTCAAGCTCAACTCCTATGACCTCGGCGTAGACATCGAGCTCGCGGACGCGGTGCAGCGGCTGCGCTTCGAGCATCCCGGCGTGCGCGCGGTGGTGATCACCTCGGCGAAAGCGCGCCTGTTCTCGGCCGGAGCCAACATCCGCATGCTGGCGACCGCGAGCCACGCCGAGAAGGTGAACTTCTGCAAGTTCACCAACGAAACCCGCTGCGCGATCGAGCAGGCGGGCGCCGAGTCGGGCCAGCACTACGTCGCCGCGCTCAACGGCACCGCCTCGGGCGGCGGCTACGAGCTTGCGCTTGCCTGCGAGCGCATCGTGCTCGCCGACGACGGCGCGAGCGCGGTCTCGCTGCCCGAGCTGCCGCTGCTCGCGGTGCTGCCCGGCACCGGCGGGCTGACCCGCCTGGTCGACAAGCGCAAGGTGCGCCGCGACCGCGCCGACGTCCTGTGCACCACGGCCGAGGGCGTGCGCGGCAGGCGCGCGCTCGACTGGGGGCTGGTGGATGCGCTGGCGCGCCCGTCGGAGCTCGCCGACGCCGCGCACGCCCTGGCGCTGGCGCTGGCTGATGAGCAGGATCGGCCGAGCGCCGCGGACGCCATCGCGCTCGGCCCGCTCGCCCGCGAGGCGAGCCCGGATCGCCTGTCCTATGACGGGCTCGAGGTGGACATCGACGGCGACCGCCGCCTCGCCACCGTCACGGTCAAGGGCCCGGCCGCGCCCGCGCCCGCCGATGCCGCGGGAATCAGGGCCGCGGGCGATGCGTTCTGGCCGCTCGCGCTCGCCCGCGCGCTCGACGACGCGGTCCTCCATCTGCGCACCAACCGCGCCGACATCGGCACCTGGGTGCTGCGCAGCGAGGGCGACGGCGAGATGGTCGCCGCCTACGATGCGCTGCTTGCCGCCCAGGCCGGCGACCGGCTGGCGCGCGAGGTGACCTTGTACTGGCGGCGGGTTCTCAAGCGCCTCGACCTGTCCTCGCGCAGCCTGATCGCGCTGATCGAGCCGGGAAGCTGCTTCGCCGGCATGCTCCTCGAGCTCGCGCTCGCCGCTGACCGGAGCTACATGCGCGACGCCGAGGACGAGGCGCCCGCGCTCCGCCTGACGGCGATGAACTTCGGCCCGCTGGCTGCGGCCAACGGGCTGTCGCGCCTCGCCACCCGCTTCCTCGGCGCGCCCGCGGCGCTGGAGGCCGCGCGCGCGGCCGCCGACCGCCCGCTCGGAGCCGCCGAGGCCGAGGCGATCGGGCTGGTGAGCTTTACGCCCGACGACATCGACTGGGACGACGAGGTCCGCCTTGCGCTCGAGGAGCGGGCGAGCTTCTCGCCCGACGCGCTGACCGGGCTCGAGGCCAACCTGCGCTTCGCCGGGCCCGAGACGCTGGAGACCAAGATCTTCGGCCGCTTGAGCGCCTGGCAGAACTGGATCTTCCAGCGGCCCAATGCCACCGGCGCCGGCGGCGCGCTCACCGTCTACGGCAGCGGCCGGCGCAGCGACTTCGACTTGCGGCGGGTGTGACCATGGCGATCGACTACGGCGAGCGGATTCCCAACAACGTCGAGCTTGCGGGCAACCGCCGCCTGCAGCGGGCGCTCGAGTCGTGGCAGCCGCGCTTCATCGACTGGTGGCGCGAGCTCGGCCCCGCCGGCTTCCAGGCCGCCGAGGTCTATCTCCGCACCGCGGTCAGCGTCGATGCCGGCGGCTGGGCGCATTTCGGCCACGTCAAGATGCCCGACTACCGCTGGGGAATCTTCCTCGCCGAGCCCGAGCCCGACCGGCGCATCGCTTTCGGCGACCACAAGGGCGAGCCCGCCTGGGCCGAGGTGCCGGGCGAGTATCGGGC
>DASWHU010000340.1:0-1708 GCA_036398035.1 Alphaproteobacteria bacterium
GCGCGGTAGACGCCGTTGTTGACGTTGGCGTAAACCTCGGCGTTGACCGCGTCGATCTCGGCCCTGAGCGGCGCCGGGTAGAAGTCGAGGCGGTTGCCGGTGAGCGAATCGAACGCCGCGTTGAACATGCGGATGATCTCGGACGATTCGTTGTTGACGATCGTGCCGCTATGCGTGTCCCACAGCACCGGCACCGTCACCCGGCCGCTGTAGCCGGGCCTGGCAAGGGTGTAGATCTGGTGCAGGAAGCGCGCGCCGTTGACGGTGTCGCGGATGCAGCCGGGCGCGTCGCTGAACCGCCAGCCGTCGCTGCCCATATACGGGTCGACCACCGACAAGCCGATCACCTCCTCGAGCCCCTTGAGCGCGCGGAAGATCACGGTGCGGTGCGCCCACGGGCAGGCGAGCGAGACGTAGAGGTGGTAGCGCCCGGCCGCGGGCGCGAACGGGGTCTCGCCGCCGGCGTCGATCCAGTCCCGGAACTGCGAGTCGCGGCGCACGAACTGCCCGTCGCGCGTGCGTGCGCGCGGCGCCCGCGATTGCCACTTGCCCTCGACCAATGCGCCCATCCGCGCCTCCGTCCGGTTCGCGGCTCGCCGCGACCTTGCCGGCGCCACGGGTTCGACTTATAAGCAGTTGATGCGCAGTCTCAAAATTCTCGCCCTGATGGCGGGGCTGCTCACCGCCCTTCCGCAGGCCGGATCGGCGGCGGAGGCCATCTCGGGCAACGCCCTGCCGGCGCGGGCCAACCTGCTGATGATCGCGGGCCAGGTCGTGCGCCTGTTCGCGATCGAGGTGCTGCATCCGGAGCAGACCTGCGACAACACGCTGGTGGTCTATCCGTGCGGCCAGGTCGCGCTGGCGCGCCTCGCCCACGCGATCGTCAGGCAGACGGTGGTGTGCGTGCCGGTGGCGGAGATCCACCAGGACGGGCCCGACGACCCGATCGTCTCGGTCTGCCATGTCGGCGACATCGACCTCGGCTACTGGCTGGTGCGCACCGGCTTCGCGCTCGCCGACCGCAGGCACCCGGACGTCTACGGCGACGCCGAGGCCAAGGCGCGCGAGGTCGGCAACGGCATCTGGCACGGCCCGTTCGTGATGCCGTGGGACTGGGCCGCCGGCGTGCGCTGATCGCCGCCGGCCTGGGGCTCGCCTGCGCCGTCGCCCCGGCGGCCGGCGCCGGCGAGGGCGAGGATCGCGACCAGGTCATCGCCGCCGCCGCCGAACGCGGCTGTGTCGCGCGCGAGGTGAAGCGGCTCGGCGCGCCGCACCAGGGCGTCATCGAGGTGCGCTGCGCCGATTCGCACGTCATCTGGTTCGAGAAGGTCGACGGCGCGTGGGTGCTGAAGCCGCTCGGCTGACCGCGGGGCGATGGCTGCCGCCGGCGTGATCGGCTGGGCGGGCGCACTGGGCAGCGCGCTGTGGCTGGCGCTGCTCGCCCTGCCATGGCGGCCGTGGAGCACCGCCGAGCGCCTGGAGCCTGATCGGGACGAGGGGCAGGCCGCCGACCTGTCGGACATCGCGGTGCTGATCCCGGCGCGCGACGAGGCGCAGGTGATCGGCGCGACCCTCGATGCGCTCGCCGCCCAGGGCACCGGCCTCGACGTGGTGGTGGTCGACGACCAGTCGCTGGACGGCACCGGCGAGGTCGCGCGCGCCCGCGCGCCGGTGCGGGTGGTGGCGGGCGCGGGCCTGCCCGCCGGCT
>DASWHU010000341.1:0-2109 GCA_036398035.1 Alphaproteobacteria bacterium
GGGCCTGCGCCCTTGCCCCTGTTCGCCGCCGCCGAGGCCCGCCACGGCGCGGCGCTCGCCGGCCCTGAGCCCGCGGTTTCGCTGCCCGTGGCAGGGCTCGGCGAGGAGGTCGCCGACGACTATCGGAGCCTGCGCCTGTCGCTGAAGGCGCACCCGCTGGCGCTGCTCAGGAACGAGCTCGGCCGCCGGCGGGCGGTGCCGGCGGCGCGGCTCGCGGACATCCGCGCCGGGGCGCGCGTGCGCGTCGCAGGGCTGGTGCTGGTGCGCCAGCGCCCGGGCACCGCCAAGGGGGTGATCTTCGCCACCCTCGAGGACGAGACCGGCACCGCCAACGTCATCGTCTGGCCGGACGTCTTCGAGCGCTTCCGGCGCACGGTGCTGGCGGCGAAGCTGTTGTGCGTCGAGGGCGAGGTGCAGCGCGAGGGCATCGTGCTCCACGTCGTCGCCGCGCGCCTGGAGGACTGGACGCCGCTGCTCGGCCGCCTCACCGAGACACGAACCGAGCTGTCCCCGGCGCTGGCCCGCGCCGACCACGTCGCCCGCCCCGGCCACGATCCGCGCACCCTCCCCGTCCGCAGCCGCGACTTCCACTAGATGGACGCACAGGGCAGCCTTGTCGGTTTCTTCGGCACGACCGATACTCGCAGGCCGGAGATGACCACGAACCTTCGATGACCTGGGACCACGTCGTTGCACTGGTCGACAGCTTGGCCTGGCCGGCGATCGTGCTGGTGGCATTGTTCGTCCTCCGCCGCCAGGCGGCAGCGATCGCGGCCAGCATCGCCGCCCGGATCAGGGACCCGCGCACCACGGTGACCGTCGGACGCGAAGGCGTGACCCTGCAACAGGCCGTGGCCGAGGCGCAGGCGAGGCACGATCCGATCATTGACAAGAGCCGGACCGATCCCGAGTTTGAGGAGCGCCTCAGAACCTGGCTAAAGGACAATGGTATCCAGGCCTCTGTGACCTCGTTCCTGTATGGGGCTCAATACGAGGCGGCGCGGGCAAAGGCGCTGGCAGATCTGATCGGTGAGCCGAAACACACGTGAACCCAAATGGAACAAAAGCCCAAAAGGATAGAAAAACTCACCCACGTGCCGGTGACCCTGGTCGCCGAGATCGTCGAGGGCTTCGAGAAGGACGGCGCGGTCAGGATCGTCACCGAGCGTGAGGACGACCAGCACCGCACCGTGACTGCCGAGTTCGCGAGCTGAGCCCGCGCCGATCGCTCTCCGGCGAAGGGTTACTTGGCCGCGGCGCGGTCGGGCTCGGTCGCGAAGGCGCGCATGAGCGCCGCCCCGGCGCGGTCGATCGCGGCGCGCGCATCCTCGAGCAGCGACGGCGCCTGGAAGAAGGCGTGGGTCATGCGCGGGAAGGGGACGTGCTCCGCCGCGACCCCGGCGGCGCGCAGCCGCTCGGCGAACGCGAGGCCTTCGCTCCACAGCGGGTCGATGCCTGAGGCGACGATCATCGCCGGCGCGACCCCGGCAAGCTCGGGCGCGCGCAGCGGCGCACAGCGCCAGTCGCGGCGGCGGGCGGCATCCGGCACGTAGCAGCGCCAGAAGTACGCCATGCGCTCAGCCGTCAGCATCGGCGCCTCGGCGTGGGCGCGATAGGACGGGGTGTCGAGGTCGCTGTCGAGCACCGGATAGATCAGGAGCTGGAAGGCGAGCGGCGGCGCGGCGCCGTCGCGGCTATGAAGCGCGCACGCCGCGGCGAGGTTGCCGCCGGCGCTGTCGCCGGCGACCGCGATCCGCCGCGCGTCGCCGCCGAGCGCGCCGGCATGGGCCGCGACCCAGGTGAGCGCCGCCAGGCAGTCCTCGACCGCGGCCGGGAACGGGTGCTCCGGCGCGCGCCGGTACTCGATCGACACGGTGAGCGCGCCGGCGGAGTTGGTCAGCGCGCGCGCGCCGTTGTCGTGGCTGTCGACGTCGCCGAGCACCCAGCCGCCACCGTGGAAGTAGACCACCACCGGCATCGGCCCGTCGCTCGCCGCCGCATAGAGCCGCGCGCGCAACGGGCCCGCCGGGCCCGGCAGGGTCAGCTCCTCGACCCGGTCGACCGGCTCCGGCGGGCCGTAGAAGCGCCGCGCGCGCTCGACCGTGATCC
>DASWHU010000342.1:0-4340 GCA_036398035.1 Alphaproteobacteria bacterium
CAGGGCGAGGCCGTCGCGGTCGGCGATCGCGCCGCGGGCGCGGAAATGGACGAAGCAGCCATCCTGCGGCCCGGCGCGGAGGCGGGCGCGCAGGCGCTCGAGGTCGCGCGTGTCCTCGATGATGGTGATCTCATCGACGCCGGCGGCGCGCGCGGCCTCCGCGATGGTCTCGCTGAGCGGCGTGCGGTTGCGCAGGATGCTGCCGAACCGGCGGGCGCCGACGATGCGCGCGATCGCCTCCGGCACCGGCTCGCGGTCGTCGTAGACGAAGTGCACCCTCCGGGTCATGGCGCCGGCCGGGGACGCATCGCGCGCGCCGGCAGCGGGCTGCGGCGATAGCGCCGCCGCGCCTCCGCCGACGTCCGCCGCGCAGCCAGCCACGACGCGACCCGCGCCAGCGTGTAGCTGACGGTGAGCGGGATAAACGCCGCGCCGACTGCGACCAGGGTGACCAGGAAATAGGCCTGCACCGATGGTCCCGCCGCCGCGCCGCTGCCCAACAGCAGGTCGAGCGCGCGCAACAGGTCGCCGACGAAGCCGGACGGCGACAGCTCGGCCAACGCCGACAGCAGCAGCGCCATGGTCGCGATCTCGAGCACCCAGATGGCGAGGCTGGTGACCGCAAGCACCATCGCCCGGCCCCTGAGCAGGCGGTGGACGTCGGCGCTCAAGGCGTCGAGCAGGCGCGCGAGACGGAGCGCGGCGAGGCCGCGGGCGCTGCGGCTGCGGGTCGCGGCGAGCAGGCGCAGGTAGCGCGCGAACCCCGCGAGCCCGCGATAGGCGAGCGCTATGAACACCGCGACCACGGACAGCACCACCACCAGCACGCTGGTGCCGGCGGCCACCCCCGGGTCGAGCAGCAAGCCGTAGACCAGGATCGCGAGCAGGGTGACGGCGTCGAACCAGCGCTCGGTGGCGATCGCTATCAGCGCCGTGCGCGAGCTGTCGAGGAGATGGCTGAGCTCGGTGAAGCGGAAGATCTCGCCGAGCTTGAACGGCAGCAGGCGGCCGACCACGGCGAGCGTGGCGTACAGCCTGAGGATGCGGGCGAACGAGCGCTCGAAGTCGAGCAGGATGACGTAGAGCCGCAGGCATCTGAGCGCGTGTGAGCCGAGATAGGCGGCGAACGCGCCGATCACCGGCGCCCACGCCCACCCCTGCGCCTTGGCCGCGGCGGGCAGCGCGCTGGCGCGCAGCTCGTAGCCGCCGGCGACGAACGCGGCGACGGCGAAAGCGGCGAACAGGGCGAAGCCGAGATCGACCCGCCAGGCCGCGCGTGTGCGCACGATTGGCGTGCTATCGGCCACTGTCGGTGACCTCGTCGAACGGATACGACGCGCGCGCCACGGCGCGGTGCTCGGCGGCCAGGAAGCGGTCGGGGCCGGCGACGTAGCCGGCGAGCAGCGCCAGCATGCGCGCCGCCTGGCGGAGCGCGCGCACGTTCGAGACCTGGTCCTCCTCGCGCCATTCGATCGGGAAGAACCTGAACCGGTGGCCGAGATGCGCGTGCGCGAGCATCATGCAGTAGTTGAAGGTGAGGTCGTCGGGAAAGCGCGCATAGAACCGATCGCCGAGAATCGCGGTGCGATAGAGGTTGAGCCCCGCGCCCAGATCATACAGCCTTCGCCCGCAGGCGAGCGAGAACAGCAGGTCGAAGGCGCGATTGGCGAGGATTCGCGTCGGCGCATAGCCGACCAGGCGCGAGCCGGCGGCGAATCGCGCGCCGAGCAGGCAGTCGTGGCTTTCGTGCGCACCCGCCTGGATCAGCGGCAACAGATCGGCGATGCGGCCCTGGTCGTCGCCATGGAGCACCGCGAGGTGGCTGTGCGCGCGCTCGAGCGCCCAGGCGAAGGCGACCTTGTGCGAGCCGCCGAGGCCGTAGTTCTCGCGGTTGCGCAGGATGCGCACCGGCCCCCAGTCGAGCCGCGCGGCGGCGGCGCGCGCGGCCGCGACGGTGGCGTCGGTCGAGCGGTTGTCGATGACGATCACCTCGTCGATCAGCTTGGCCGTGCGCGCGTCGATCTGGGCGAGCGTGCGCCCGATCTGGGGCGCGCAGTTGTAGGCGGGGATGAACAACAGGATCGATGAAGGCATGTCCGGGGGCCGCTGGCTGCGCTGGGCCCCAATGAAGGTGGTCGATGCGCCGCCCTTTTTCCAGCGAGGCGCGGGCTTCGCGGTCGCCGCCCGCTCAGCCGCGCGAGAACGGCGCCATGTACGGGCGGCCGAAGGGCACCCCGGCGCGCACGGTCGCGACCGGCGCCAGATGGACGCTGCCCCGGCGCAGATTCCGGCGCGTGTCCTCGAAGGTCACCGGTCCCTCGACCAGCGCCATGACCGCGATGTCGGCCGGCGCACCCGGCTCCAGGGTGCCGAGCTTCGGCTCGCGGTCGATCACCCGGGCGGGGGTGACGGTGGCCGCCGCCACTACCTGCTCGAGCGACATGCCGAGGTTGAGGAACTTGCTCATCACCCAAGGCAGGTACGGCATGCCCGGCGAGTTGCCGGACAGGACGTGGATGTCGCTCGAGATCACGTCGGGCATCAGGCCCTGGGCCATGGCCGGCTCGGCGACGGTGTAGTCGAACGAGCCCGCGCCGTGGCCGACGCCGATCGTCACCCCGCGCTCCTTGGCGGCCTTGGCGGCCGGCAGCAGCGTGCCGTCCCGGACGACGTTGTTGCCGGCACCGCTGTAGGCGTGGGTCAGGATGTCGCCCGGCCTGAGCAGGTCGAGCAGCGCCGACAGCTCGCCCGGCGCGCCGCCGATGTGGCACATCACCTTGGCCCACGGGCCCGCCATCTCGGCCGCCTCGATCGCGCGCCTGAGCGGCTCGAGCCCGTTGGCGCCGACCACGTTCTCGCTCTCGCGCACCTTGACGCCGATGCAGAACTGCGGGTTTGAGGCGACGGCGCGGGCGCAGTTCTCGACCTCGGCGTGGTCGATGGTCAGCAGCTCGCCGACCGGGAAGCCGGCGAGGCCGAAATTGGCGATGTTGACGAACGCATAGATGCGGGTGCGCGACTGGGCGGCGATGAAGCGCCGGAGGGCGGCGATGTTGTTGGCGCCCGCGTCGCCGGCCGAGACGGCGGTGGTCGTGCAGGTGTAGGGGACGAGCTCATCGGGCGGGATGCCGAGCGCCGAGCCGTAAGCGAACACGTGGGTGTGGAGGTCGACCAGGCCGGGGGTGACGATGTTGCCCGAGGCGTCGAGCAGCCGCACCGCGCGCTCCGGCGCGATGTCGTCCTCGAGCGCGGCGATCACGCCGTCGCGGATGCCGATGTCGAGCCTGGCCCTCAGGCTCCGGCTCGGATCGAGCACCTCGCCGCCCTTGACGACGAGATCGAACTTACGCGCCTCGGCCCACGCCGCCGGGCCCGAAGCGGCCAGCGCCAGCAGCGAGCCGCCGCCCAACAAGACCTCGCGCCGGTTCATATCGTGCCTCCCATCCCGCGCATTCCCCATCGATCTAATGCGCCATCTCGACCACGGCGCGGATCACGCGGCCCTGCTTCATGGCGGCGAAGCCGCGGTTGATGTCGGAAAGCGCGATCCGATCGGTGATCAGCTCGTCGAGCTTGAGCTTGCCCTCGAGATAGAGCTTGGCAAGCAGCGGGAAGTCGCGCCTGGGGCGGGCGCCGCCGTAGGACGAGCGGATCATCCTGCGCTCGCCCATCATCGAGCCCCAGCGCAGCGCCACCTTGGCGTCCACGTCGGTCTTGCCGAGCAGGACCACGTCGCCGCCGGGGCGGGTGCAGTCGAAGGCGAGCTGCAAGGTGTTGGCGATGCCGGCGGCCTCGATCACGTAGTCGGCGCCGCGCCCGCCGGTGAGCGCCTTGATGCGCGAATCGACCGGGCCGTCGCCGCCGGCGGGCAGCGCATGGGTGGCGCCGAAGGCGCGCGCGACCTCGAGCTTGGCGTCGGCGACGTCGATCGCGATCACCGGCTCGCAGCCGGCGAGCGCGGCGGCCTGGACCGCGTTCAGCCCGACCGCGCCGCAGCCGATCACCGCCACGGACGCGCCGGGGCGGGCGCGGGCAATGTTGACCACCGCGCCCCAGCCGGTCATCACCCCGCAGCCGATCAGGCAGGCGCGGTCGAACGGGATCTCGGCGGGCACGCGGATCGCCCCCGTCTCGGGCACCACGCAGTACTGGGCGTGCGAGGAGACGACCGAGAAGTGGTGCAGCGTCCGCCCGCCGAGGCTGAGCCGCGAGGTGCCGTCGAGCAGATGGCCGCGCGGCTGATGGCGGGTGAACGGCTCGCACAGGATCGGCAGGTCGCGGTCGCAATAGAAGCAGTGGCCGCAGCTCGGGTTCCACGAGCACACCACGTGGTCGCCGGG
>DASWHU010000343.1:0-1608 GCA_036398035.1 Alphaproteobacteria bacterium
GTCTCGTGGACGACGTTCTGCGCGCCGACCGCCTCCAACCGGCGGCGATGGCGGTGATCGCGCGCCCGCACGAAGGTCTTCACGGCGGGGAAATTGTGGTGCAGCACCGACACGGTATTCTCCGCCGCGGCGGCATTGTCGAGGATGATCACGGCGGTGCGCGCCCGCCCCGCGCCGGCGGCGCGCAGCACCTCGACGCGGCTCGCGTCGCCATAATAGACCGGCAGTCCGTGACGCCTGGCCGCGGCGACGCGGTTCGCGTCGAGCTCGAAGGCGACGTAGGGCTGGCCGGCCGCGTTCAGCATGCGCGACACCGACTGCCCGACCCGGCCGAACCCGGCGACGATCGCATGATCCTTGAGGTCGGAGGTCTCCTCCTCGACGTGCTGGGTCGTGTTGACGCGATGGACCTCGAACCGCCGGTCGAGGCGCTGGCCCATCGCGGCGAGGAGCGGCGTCGCCGCCATGGTGAGGGCGACGACGACGACAAGGAAGTCGCCGACCGCCGGATCGATCAGCCGCACCGCGGCCGCCGATCCGATGACCACGAAGGCGAATTCGCTGCCCTGGCCGAGCAGCAACCCGGCATGGATCGAGGCGCCCCACGGCAGGCCGGAGCCGCGGCACAGGAGCGCGAGGAGCGCCGACTTGACGACGATGAGGGCGACGGTCAAGCCGACGATCGGCCAGACCTGCTGGGCGATCAACGGCAAATCGACCGCCATGCCGACGGTCATGAAGAACAGCCCGAGCAAGAGGCCGCGGAACGGCTGGATGTCGGCCGCGACCTGATGGCGATACTCGGTCTCGGCGAGGAGGATGCCGGCGAGGAACCCGCCGATGCCGAGCGAGAGCCCGAATTCGTGGGTGGCGAAGCTGGTGCCGAGGAGAACGAGTAGCGTCACCGCCGCGAACAGCTCGGGCACCGCTCCGATCGCGAAGATGCGGAACACCGGGCGCAGCACCAGCCGGCCGAGGGCGAAGATCGCGACCAGCGCGACCGCCGCCTTGGCGAGCGTCTCGAGCACGGTCGGCACGAGCTGGGATTCGGGACCGGCGAGCGCCGGCACGAGAGCGAGCAGCGGCACGACCGCCATGTCCTGCAGCAGGAGCACCGCGAATGCGACGCGGCCGACGCGGGTCGCGAGCCCGCCCCGCTCCGCCAGGATCTGCAGCACCACGGCGGTCGAGGACATGGCGAGCGCGCCGCCGATCAGGATCGCCGCGCGCGGCTCGGCGCCGGCGAGCGCCGCGATGACGCCGATGACGAGCGCCGTCACCAGGACCTGGGTCGTGCCCACCCCGAACACGTGGCGGCGCACGACGCGGAGCCGGTCGATGGTGAGCTCGAGCCCGATGGTAAACATGAGGGCGACGACGCCCAGCTCGGCGATGCCACGCGTGCGCTCCTCGTTGGCGACCAGTCCCAGCACGTGCGGCCCGATGATCACGCCGGCCACCAGGTAGCCCAGCACCAGGCTCGACCGCAGCCGCTGGAAGATCGGCGCGACGATCACGCCCGCGGCGAGAAAGATCAAGACGGTGGCGAGGAACCCGAGATCGGACATGGGATATGTGGCGGGCCGCCGGATGCGGCCGTGTCGCAAT
>DASWHU010000344.1:0-3991 GCA_036398035.1 Alphaproteobacteria bacterium
AGGCGCCGGCGATCGCGCGCAGCACGCGGGCGCGGATGGTCGGTGCGTCCGCCGCCATCGCCTCGGCGGCGGCGATCGAGGCCTCGTTGTCGCGCCAGCCCGGCCCCTCGGGATAGGCGGGAAGGTCGCGGGCGGCCATCATGAGACGGCACGCGGAGGCGCGGAGTGGTGCTGCAGCCACCCTCCGCGCCTCCGCGTGCACCACCGCGTTGCCTCTGACGGCCTGCGGGACTGGATGCTCATTCGGCCGCCTCGAACCAGGCCGAGACCGGCACCTCGCCGTCCGTCGCCTCGGCGATCCTGAGCTTGACCTCGTCGGGCGGGCGGCGGTGCTCGGGATGGCCTGGCGGCCGCAGGTAGCGGCGGACCGTGTTCTTCGACACGCCCAGCGCCTCGGTGCCGAAACGCTCCGGGCTGAGACCTTTCCCTCGCAACCAGTCGGCCAATGTTTGCAAGATGCGGCGGTCTCCGAGGCCAACGCCTACCAAATGTGGGGTCTGGCCCTGATACCCCGTTTCGGGGTATGATGCAACCGTGATTTTCCCCGGCCCGCCGTCGCCCGATCCGGCGCCACCGGCCATGCTCGCGCGCATGGCGAAGCTGTTGCGCCTTCCCGGCCGCAGCCCGTGTCCGCCGGCCGGCCACGACCCGCCGGGGCGCACGCCGGGCCCGCCGCACCCCAACCGCATCGCCCTGCTCGCGCGCCGCAAGGGCTGGAAGCAGAAGCACCTGGTCGAGGCGACCGGGCTGTCGCAGCAGGCGGTGTCGCGCTACTGGCGCGGCGAACGGCCGCTGCGCACCGACACGCTCGATCTGTTCGCCGCCGCCCTGGGCTGCCGGCCGGCGGCGATCCTGGCCGGGGACGAGGACACCCCGTCGGTGCCCGAGACCATGATCGTCGCCGCGGCCTTCGCCGAGGCCGGACCCGGCCCGGGCGGGTTCGATCTCGCCCCGCCCTGGCGCATGCGCGAGGTGCTGCCGGGCCTCGCCCACACCGGCCAGTGCTTTGCCGCGCGCGTCGCCGACAACAGCGCCGACGGGTTCTACCCGCCGGGCTCGCTGCTCGTCGCCTGCCCGCTCGAGGCGCTGACCGGCCCGCTGTGCGCCGGCGACATGGTCCTGGTCCGGCGCCGCGACGCAACGGGGCACACCATGGAGATACTGGCCGGCATGCTCGCGCTGACCCCCGACGGCGAGCTCCTGGTGCGCATCCGCTCGTCCAACGCCGAGGTGAGCCGGGTCGTCGTGCTCGGCACCCTGCCCCAGGCGGGGCGCATGGCGGAATCGGCCGCGCCGTGGCGCGAGGCCGGCGCCGGCGCAGCCATCGGCTACGCGCCCGAGCCCGGCGACCGCGACGAGATCATCGCCCGGATCGAGCAGAAGTTCACCGCCCAGTCGTAGCGCCCCCCGCTTCCGCGGGGGCAGGCTCGGCCGCGCCGGCGCCGAGAACCGCCCGCGCCGGGCGGTTTTCCGCACCCCTACGAATAGCCCTTGACCGAATACCCCGAACTGGGGTATCCGGGTTGCGTTCGCCACCGGTCCTTCCCTCCCTGGGCCGGCGGCGGCCGCCGAAGCCGGGGCGGCGTGGGGACGCCCGGCACGCCCTGCGGAGCGCGGTACGCGCGAAGCAGGGACATGGAGCGGAACGGAGCAGCCCGGCCGGCGGCAACCTTCGGACCCGAGAGCCGAAGGCCCTGCACCTGAGCCACGAAGCCCCGCCTGCCTTCGCCGAAGCGAAGCTGCTTCGGCTTCGCGCAGGCAGGCCGCCGGCCGGGCATCCGGACCACCGAAGGACGCATCGATGCCCGGATCCGGCCTAGAGCTGAGCGAAGAGCTGAGCCACGTGGAGCACTTCCTGATCCGCAACTTCCGCTCATTGCGCGGCGGCCAGCGCCGCGCGGTGGCCGACATCGTCGGCGACCTGGCGCGCGCCGAGCTGGCCCGCGCCGAGCCCCACACCCGCGGCCAGCTCTGCGGCCCGATGACCGCGGCGCTTCGAGCCAAAGGCGGACACGTCCACCGTAGCCTGGAAGGCGAAGGCGGATGACGGCGGCGCTCGGCAGCACTCATGCCCAACCGGCGCCACGCGTCGTGGCAGCGCCAAAGCCGCGCGCCTCGGTCAAGGTCACGGTCACCACCGTCGGCGGTACGCCGCTCGGCTCGGCATTGCTCGCCGGGGCGGGCGACAGCGCGCTCGAGCTCGCCGCGGACGTGCTGGCCCTGATCGCCGCCCACTACGACGCGGTCGAGGAGCCGAGGCGGTCATGATCGCCGCCTGTGGCACGACGTTGGTCGCGAGTCGGTCACGCGGCGCCCCCGGGTCTCCGCCCGGGGCAGGCGCGGAGAGCATGCGGGGTGCCAGTGCGGCGGACCGTGGTGCGCGCAGCGCGCGTGCCCAGGAGACCATCCGTCCGCTCCCGGAGGCAGCATCCGGGCCCCGCTCCATCCTGGTCTACGACGTCCGCCGCGAGCTCACAGCCACCCTGTGGGACGCCGCCGGCCCGCCGCCGGCCGAGGACGCGCGGCCATGCCGCGCAGGGGGCCGGCGCGCATGACAGTCATCCGCTGGCTCGGCACTGCGCTGCTGCTCGGCGGCACGCTCGCGCTCGCCGCCGGCTGGCCGCAGTGGCACACGGCCGCTTTCGGGATGCGCGTCGCGGGCGATGCGTGCTGGCTCGCCGCCGCGGTGGTGCGCGCCGACGCCGCGCTCGCCGTCACCATCGGCGGGTTCCTGCTGATCGACCTGTGGGGCGCGTCGTGAGTGCGGATCGGGCACGCGGAGACGCGGAGGGCCTGCTCCCGACCGAATCGGGAGTCGCGGATATCGTTCTCGCCGCGCGGCATGCGCTCGCCTGGGCCGATCGCGTCGAACCTCCTGAGGGCGACGATGCCGCTCTCGAAGCCGCCAACGATTGGCTGAACGAAGGCGGCGGCTGGGACGATCTACGCACCGTGCAAACAGCACTTCGGATTGCACTCGAGCCCTTCTCCGCGGCTCCGCGTGCCCCAGGCCTTGGCGGACGAAAGGAGCCCCGATGACCCCCGGAATGGTCCACTACCCATCGGGCCGGTCGGTGGTGATGACCGACCTCGGCCCGCTTGACGAGCTTGCCCGCGTGCGCACCGCGAGCCCCTGTTTCGACGTGCGCGTGCTGTGCAGCGGCGCCAAGACGTCTCTGGTCAGCGACGGGCGGCGCACCTGGTGGATCGAGTCCTGGCGGCTCACCCGAACCGGGGTCCAGCGCGCCGCCGAGGCCGCGGTCGACAGGGCAGCGGCCAACCATGCCGCGCTGCGCGCCTACCGGAACGGCTTCGACGATACGCTTAGGCTGACTACCCGGACGGGCGACGCCATAGAGCTTAGGCGAGGCGATCACCCCGAGCCGCCATCCGACACGCCGTGGCCGGCATGACCCTCGACGCCGCGTCCCCGTTCTGATGCCCGCAGCGGCGCGCCATATCGACCACGCCATCCTCGCCGAGCTCGCGGCAACGGGGCCGCTGACCGCCGCCGAAGCCGGCGCGCGCCTCGGCGTGTCGCGCCAGCGTGCGGCGCGCGCTCTCGAGCTGATGCGCCGCCGGCTGCTGGTCACGATCGCGGCGTACCGGCTGCCGCCCGGCCACCGCGGGCGCGCGATGAAGCGCGCCACGCCGGTTTATGCGGCGGGCGAGTCCGCTGATGCCTGACCGCCGCGCCGTCGCCCAGGCGGGTCCGTTGGACGATGCCCGGCTCGAGGCGCTGCTCGTCGGCCACGTCGCCATCCTGGGCCGCACCGGGTCGGGCAAGTCCTACGTCGCCAAGGGCTGGGTGGAGCGCCTGCTGCGGCTCGGCCGGCGGGTGTGCGTGATCGACCCGACATCTGTGTGGTGGGGGCTCAAGTCGAGCGCCGACGGCAAGGCGCCGGGCTTCCCGGTTGCGGTGCTCGGCGGCGACCACGCCGACATCGCTCTCACCGAGACCGCCGGCGAGCTGCTGGGCCGCACCGTCGCC
>DASWHU010000345.1:0-4670 GCA_036398035.1 Alphaproteobacteria bacterium
GCCGCCGCGCCATGCACCACCTCGCGCAGCCGGTCGAGCCAGCGGCCGAGGTCCCCCGGGCGGGTCTTCCAGGCGGTCCGGTTGACGATCAGGCGCGCCGAGACGTCGGCGATCTTCTCGACCTCGACCAGGCCGTTGGCCTTGAGCGTGTTGCCGGTCGAGACCAGGTCGACGATGCGCCGGCACAGGCCGAGCCGCGGCGCCAGCTCCATCGCGCCGTTGAGCTTGATGCACTCCGCCTGGACGCCGCGCGCGGCGAAATGGCGGCGCGTGGTCTCAGGATACTTGGTCGCCACCCGCACGTGGCTCCAGCGCCTGGGATCGTCGCCCGAGGCGAGCTCGGCCGGCTCGGCGACCGACAGCCGGCAGCGCCCGATACGCAGGTCGAGCGGCGCGTACAGCTCGGGGTAGTCGAACTCCATCAGCACGTCGCGCCCGGCGACGCCGAGCTGCGCGGCACCGAAGGCGACGAAGGTGGCGACGTCGAAGCTGCGCACGCGGATCAAGGTGACCCCGGGCTGGCTGGTGGCAAAGGCGAGCTGACGCGACTCGGGCTCGGCGAACGCGGGCTCGGGCTCGATGCCGGCGCGGGCCAAGAGTGGCACCAGCTCGTCGAGGATGCGGCCCTTCGGCACCGCGATCACCAGCTTGCCGGCATCGGCCATCACGCGCCCTCCTCCCCGCCCGCGCCCAGGCGATGGCGAGGCACCGCGCGCGCCGGCCGCGGCTGCGCCAGGTCCTCGACGACGCACGCCAGCCGCTCGCCCTCGAGACGGATCGCCGCCCCGCCCGCAAACACCAGCACCAGCGCGCCCGGCTCGCTGGCGACTGTCAGGAGCTCAAGCAACCGATCCCTCGCCGTCAGCTCGATGCCGGTCGAGCGCGTCCGCAACACGCCCTCGACCCTGAGCGCCGACTGGACCACGAAGGGCGGGCGCCGTTCGGCGGTGAGCGGCGCGCAATGCTCCCACATGAAGCGGTCGAACACAGCGACGAACCGGCGCTCGCGCGGCCGGAACGCCATCTCGGCGAGCGGCATCAGGGCATCCTGAAGGCACGCCGCCAGCACCTCGTAGTCGCCGGCCTCGACCGCGCGCACGCGCAACAGGCTCGGCGTCAGGGCTCTCATGCGCGGATCCGCTCGATATCGGCGCCGCAGGCGGCGAGCTTCTCCTCGACCCGCTCGTAGCCGCGGTCGAGATGGTACACCCGGTTGACCACGGTCTCCTCGCGCGCCGCGAGCCCGGCCAGCACCAGCGAGACGCTGGCGCGCAGGTCGGTCGCCATCACCGGCGCGCCGGTCAGCGCCGGCACACCGCGGACCATCGCCGAGCCGCCGTGGACGACGATGTTCGCGCCCATGCGCGCCAGCTCGGGCACGTGCATGAACCGGTTCTCGAAGATCGTCTCGGTGATCAGGGAGGCGCCGTCGGCGATCGCCATCAGGGACATCATCTGCGCCTGCATGTCGGTGGGGAACCCGGGGTAAGGCGCGGTCATGACGTCGAACCCGGCGATCGCCGAGTCGCGCCGGCGCACGCGCAGGCCGTGCGCGCTCTCGCGCAGCTCGACACCGGCCGCGGCGAGCGTCTCGGCGACCGCATCGATCAGGTCGAGCCGCGCGCCCGCGAGCTCGAGCTCGCCGCCGGTGATCGCCGCCGCGACCAGATAGGTGCCGGTCTCGATGCGGTCCGGCAGCACGTCGTAGCGGGTGCCGTGCAGGCGGTCCGTGCCGGTGACGGTGATGGTGTCCGAGCCGGCGCCCGCGATGTCGGCGCCCATCGCGGCCAGGCAATTGGCGAGGTCGACCACCTCGGGCTCGCGCGCGGCGTTGGCGAGCGTGGTGGTGCCGCGGGCGAGCGCGGCCGCCATGATCAGGTTCTCGGTCGCGCCGACCGACACCGAGGGCAGCGAGATGTGCGCGCCGCGCAAGCCCGCGGGCGCGCGGGCGTCGATATAGCCGTCGTCGAGCGCGATCTCGGCGCCGAGCTGGCGCAGGCCCTGGAGGTGCAAATCGACCGGGCGCGGGCCGATCGCGCAGCCGCCGGGCAGCGACACCCGCGCCCGCCCCGCGCGCGCCAGCAGCGGCCCCAGCACCAGCACCGAGGCGCGCATCCGGCGCACCAGGTCGTAGGGCGCGGTATGGTCGCGGAGGGTGCGGGCGCGCACCGCCAGCCCGGGCCGGCCGCCGGCGCCGTCGGCCGTGGCCGCCTCGACGCCCAGGCTCTCCAGCAGGTGCGACATGGTGTCGATGTCGGCGACCCGCGGCAGGTTGCCGAGCTCGACCGTCTCGTCGGTGAGCAGGCAGGCGGCGAGCAACGGCAGCGCCGCGTTCTTCGCGCCACCGATGGTGATCCGTCCCGACAGCGGCCGGCCGCCGCGAATTCGTATCTTGTCCATGTTCGATCGCTGCCGCGAGCCGCCCGCTGCGGCGGATTGGGCGCCAACCGCGCCGATGCCCGTTCAAGATGTCCGACGCGCCCGGGCCGCGCCCGCCCCGGCGCGCGCGGCGGAGGTATTTATACCAGCGCCGGAGTCTTCTCAACCTGGCCGCGACCGCGCTCAGGCCTCGAAGTCGGTGATGTGGGGCGGCGAGGGCACCAGGTTCGGATCGTCCTCGCCGGAGGGCCGGTCGGCCTGGTCCCTGCGCGCGCGTTCCTGCTCCTTGCGCTTGCGCAGGTTCGCGCGCAACGCCTCGGCGAGCTTCTGGAACCGGCCGCGGCCGGTCTGGCCTTGGGTCGAATTCGCCGAGCCGCCGACCGGCTCAATCTTGTTGGCCATCGACCTGCTCCCGTCCGCGTCCCGACCGGGACCCGGGCGTCCGCGCCTAGACTAGCGCAAGTGCGGCCGGTGCCGAAACCTTGCCGAACATGCGCGCCCCCCGCCCCCTGCGCTTGCAGGCCCGAGGGGGCTGTGGCATGGTCCGCCCTGCGGCCCAGAGCCTACGGGCGACCGGGCCGCCCGCGCCGACCGCCGCCGTAGCTCAGAGGTAGAGCACACGCTTGGTAAGCGTGGGGTCGGTGGTTCGATTCCACCCGGCGGCACCATTCCAAATCAACAGATTATCAGATGTTTTTCTAGTGACGAACTAGACGATTCGGTGGGATTGGTAACAGTATTGGTAACAGAATTGCAGTCGGCCGGGCCGGGCGACACGGAAGTGCCGGGCCCTTAAGAGCCGGACGCCGCCTGGAGGTCGGTCACCAGTCCTTCACTCGGTCGCCCGGGACTCCGCCAGCGCCGCTGGCTGGTCAGTACCCCTGCCAAGCGCGCGGGCATTCCGCAACCTTAGTTGCCCCAATGCGAACGGCGTGGCGGAATCGCCCGCCTCGACGTGCTCGCAGAAACAGCCCGCCACGTTATCGAGATACGCACCACATGCCTTCGGCGAGCGTGCGGTCTTGAAGCTGATGTATGCCGCGCTCATCCACGCCGCCGAGCCTTGGCGGGGCCTCAAGATGACCGAGTTCGAGCGCCGTCAGCTGCAAGCGATCCGTGACGAGCTAGACCGCGCTCACGCCGAGCGAATCGCGCCGGCCGTGCGCGCAAACGTCACCGCATCCCAGCCCCGTTTATCCAGCAAGGAGCGGACTTAACCTGCCGCGCTACCAGACCGATCTGACCGACACGGAATGGCGCCTGATCGAGCCCCACCTGCCGCCGACGAAGACCACGGGGCGGCCACGCGCCTGGCCGATGCGGGAGATCGTCAACGCCAACTTCTACGTGATGCGCGGCGGCATAGCCTGCCGCCTTCTGCCCTTGGACTTCCTGCCCTGGGGCACAGTCTATCGCGGGCTTGCGACCTGGCGGGACGACGGCGTCTTCGAGCGGATCAACCATGCTCCGGTGATCGCCGACCGCGAGCGGGTCGGGCGCGAGGCGAGCCGTTCAGCCGCGATCATCCCCGGATTAAACCCGGGGACCAGCCAGAGCGTAAAGACCAAAGAGGCGGGAGGCCCGCGCGACGGAGCCTGTCCTCGGGCCAGCCTTCGGTCGGACCCGGGGAACGCGGGCAAGAAGATCAATGGCCGCAAGCGACACGCGCTCGTCGACACCGACGGCCGGGCATTGGTCGCAGTGCCGCTTCCGACTAATATCCAGAACCGTGACGGCGGCGGGCCGCTGCTCGAGGCCTCGCGCCCCATCTTCCCGTTCATCGAACGCGTCTTCGCCCATGCCGCATACGATCACGAGCGGGTCACCGCCGCCACCACCGTCGCCGTCGAGATCGTCCGCAAGCTCCCCGATCAGCTCGGCTTTATCGTGCTGGCGCGCCGTTGGGTGGTCTAGCGTTTCTTCGCTTGGATCGGCCGAAACCGCAGGCTCGCCAAGAGCCTGCCCCGGCGAAGGCCGGGGACTTCGAGGCGACCATTGCGTCTGCACGCGGCTTCCTCTACGCCGCCTCTGTCATGCTGCTCGTTCGCCGCCTCGCCAAAGCTTCATGAGTTTCGAAACCGCCTCTCAGTCATCCCCGCCTCGCCGGCGCCGGAACCCTTGTCAGGCTACCGGATCACACGACGTGGCACCGAGCCTGGGGACTTTTCAGAGGTTTCCTAAGGATCGTTGCCTCAACTCCCAGACAATTTTATAGAATTCGATGGCGTCTTCATAAGTTGCCATCAAATATTGTCTCGGGCTCTTCTCAGCTTGCATGAGCACTTCGACGA
>DASWHU010000346.1:0-9277 GCA_036398035.1 Alphaproteobacteria bacterium
TTGTAGACATGCGCCGAGACGCGCACCCACAGCGCATCGTCGATCGGGCTGACCGCGACCTCGATGCGGTGCTCGGCGAGCAGGCGGTCGCGCAGCGCGCGCGCCGCGGCGTAGTCGGCGGCGCCGGCGACCGGCGCGCGCACCGCCGCCATCGCCGCGCACATCTCCGGCGGCGCCGCGGCCTCGGTGCTCCAGGCGGCGCTCAGCAGCACCGCGGCCTGGCGCGCGAGGCCGGCCATATTGGCGCGCGCCGCTTCCGGGCCGAGCTCGCGCCAGAAGGCGAGCGCCGCCGGCACCGCCAGGACGGCCGAGTAGTCGCGGGTGCCGGTCCACTCGAACTCGGTCGGGAAGCCGGCGCCGTAGAGGTTCGAGATCACCGCCGGGTGCAGGCGCTCCCGGCGGTCCTTGCGCGCCCACAGGAAGCCCGCGCCCTTGGGCGCGCACAGCCACTTGTGGCAGTTGCCGACATACCAGTCGGCGCCGATCGCGGGCACATCGAGGTCGAGCATGCCCGGGGCGTGGGCGCCGTCGACCAGGACGGCGACGCCGCGCTCGCGGCACGCCCGGCACAGGGCGGCGATCGGCAGCACCGTGCCCGAGGCCGAGACGACGTGGTCGAGCACCGCGAGCCGCGCACCCCGGTCGAGCGCCGCGACCACCGGCTCGACCGCGGCCTCGGGCCCGGCGAGCGGCGTCGGCAGGGCCACCACGTGCAGGGTCGCGCCGCGCTCCCGGCACAGATGGGAAAGCGTGTTGCGCACCGCCGGATAGGCGCCCGAGGTGGCGAGCACCACGTCGCCCGGGCCGAGGTCGACGGCGCGCAGCACCGCGTTCGCACCCTCGGTGGCGTTGGCGACCAGCGCCAGGTCGCCCGCCTCTGCGCCCAGGAACGCCGCCAGCTCCGCCGCCGCCTGCCTCAGCGCCGGAGCCAGGCGGTCGAGCATGAACGCGACCGGCTGCGCCTCGAGCTCGGCGCGCCACCGGTCCTGGGCGGCCTGCACCGCCCGCGGCGTGGCGCCGAAGGAGCCGTGGTTGAGGAAGTCGACGCGCCCGTCCAGCGTCCACAGCCCCCGCGCCGCGGCGCCGAAGCGCGGCGCGCCGGCGGCGGGCGCGGCGCCGCTCAGCTGTCGGTGCGCGTCACCCAGGGGATGACCGCGAATTCGATGCCCTCGTCGGACAGCGCGCGGGCCTCGTCCGCGGTCGCGTCGCCGTGGATGTTGCGGGGCTCGGTCTCGCCATAGTGGATCTTGCGCGCCTCCTCGGGGAAGCGCGGCCCGACATGCTCGCTGTTGTGCTCGACCTCGGCGCGCAGCTGCTTCAGCTTGACCAGCACCTCGGCCGGCACCTCGCGCTTGGCCGGGGCGTCGCGGCGGCTTGTGATATTGGGCGCCATCGGCGCCTTGGCGATGTCGGTGCTGGCGCAGGTGGGGCAGGCGACCGCGCCCGCGCGCACCTGCTCGTCGAAGCCGGCGCTGTCGCGGAACCAGGCCTCGAACAGATGCTCGTCCGGGCATCTGAGGTTGTACACGATCATTGCCGCCAAGCCCTTGAAAAACCCGACACCCTCGGGCTTCAGTACCAATTAGATGGCATGCTTTAACCGCCATAACAAGCGCCGGCCATGAGCCCCGGCCCCGGTCACGGAGAGGGGCTGGCGCCGTCGGCGTGGGTGTCGCGCTTCGCGCCCCTGGTGGCGGCCGGCGGGGCGGTGCTCGACATCGCCAGCGGCAGCGGCCGCCACGCGCGGTTCTTTCTTGCCCGCAACCACCCGGTGACCGCCGTCGACCGCGACCTGTCGGGCCTGGCCGACATCGACGACGCGCGGCTGGCGCGCATCGAGGCCGACCTCGAGGGCGGCCGGCCGTGGCCGCTCGGGCCGGCCAGGTTCGCCGCCGTGGTGGTGGCCAACTACCTGCACCGGCCGCTGTTCGGGCCCATCCTGGGCGCGCTGGCGGCGCGCGGGGTGCTGATCTACGAGACCTTCGCCCAAGGCAACGAGCGTTTCGGCCGGCCGCGCAATCCCGATTTCCTGCTCCGCCCCGGAGAGCTCCTGGAGGTCGCGCGCCACGGCGGCCTGCGCGTGCTGGCCTATGAGGACCTCGAGGTGGCTATGCCGCGCCCGGCCTGCATCCAGCGCATCTGCGCGGCCGCGCCGGGCTGAGGGCGGCGCTACTCGGCGGCGCGCGCGGTTTCGAGCGGCGCCGGCGCGGCGAACGGGCGGTCGTGGCCGAGGCTCGGCACCTTGGCGCGCGCGTCGGCGACCCGGCCGAGGTCGATGTCGGCGGCGATCACCCCGGGCGCCTCGCCGGCCTCGGCCAGCACCTCGCCCCACGGGTCGACGATTAGGCTGTGGCCGTAGGTCTGCCGCCGGCCGTAATGGCTGCCGCACTGGGCCGGCGCGAACACGAAACAGCCGCACTCGATCGCGCGCGCGCGCAGCAGCACCTGCCAGTGCGCACGCCCGGTCGGCACGGTGAACGCCGAGGGGATCGCCAGCATCGCCGCGCCGGCCTTGGCCAGCGCCCGGTAGAGCTGCGGGAAGCGCAGGTCGTAGCACACGGTCATGCCGAGCCCGCCCCACGGCGTCGTCGCCAGCACGGCGCGCTCGCCCGGGGCGTAGTTGCCCGACTCGCGGTAGCTCTCGCCGCCGTCGAGGTCGACGTCGAACATGTGAATCTTGTCGTAAGTCGCGACCAGCGCGCCGCGGCCGTCGAACAGCAGCGAGCGGTTGGCGAGCCGCGACTCGTCGCGACGGCGCTCGGCGATGCTGCCGGCGAGCAGCCAGATGCCGGTGGCGCGGGCGAGATCGGCGAATACGCGGCGCGCGAGGTGCGCACCGTCATCGCCGGCGGCGGCGCGCATCTCGCGCTGCCCGGCCAGGCAGGCGACGTTCTCGGGCAGCAGTACCAGCTCGGCGCCGCCGGCCGCCGCCTCGCGCACCAATGCGCCCGCCTGGTCGAGGTTCGCGGCCACGTCCGGCGTGCTGGTCATCTGCACGCAGGCGACGCGCAGCAAGGACTCGTTCATGGCGTCCCCAGCAGCTTGTCGAGGTCGCCCGTGCGCTCGAGCGCGACCAGCTCCTCGTGGCCGCCGACGTGGCGGCCGTCGATGAAGATCTGCGGCACGGTCGCGCGACCCTGGGCGCGCTCGACCATCTCGTCGCGCCGCGCCGGTTGCTGGACCAGGTCGACCTCCTCGAACTCGGCGCCCTTGCCGGCCAGCACCCGCTTGGCGCGGTGGCAGTAGCCGCAGAACGGCGAGGTGTAGATCACGACATGGGCCATGGCGGACTCGCCGCGGTTGCGCGCGCCCGGCGCGCTTGCCTCAAGCCTAGCAAGCTAGTCGGCGAACACCACCCGGGCAAGGGTGAGCACGTCGACGTGACCGGCGCCGGCGCGCCTGAGGGTGCGCGCGCAGGCCTCGACGGTGGCGCCGGTGGTGAACACGTCGTCGACCAGCACCAGCCGGCGGCCGGCGAGGGACGCCCGCCGCTCCGCCGCCACCTCGAACGCGCCGGCGACGTTGCGCTGGCGCTGGTGGCGGCTGAGCCCGCCCTGGCTCGGCGTCGCCTTGGTCCGGCGCAGCGCGTCCACCGCCACCGGCACACCGGTCGCCCGCGCCGCGGCCCGGGCGAGCAGCGCCGACTGGTTGAAGCGGCGGGCAAGCAGGCGGTGGCGGTGCAGCGGCACCGGCACCAGCGCATCGGCGCCGTCGAGCAGCTCGGCCCCCGCCCGCACGAGCCACGCGCCGAGCGCCGGCACCAGATGGGTGCGGTCGCCGTGCTTGAGGCCGACCACCAGCCGGCGCGCGACCGCGCCGTAGCGCATCACCGCCCGCGCCCGGTCAAAGGCGGGGGCGCGCGCCGCGCAGGGCGCGCAGGTCGCGCCCGCGCCGATGCCGTAATCGAACGGCAGCCCGCAGCACGCGCACTGCGGCGGGGCCAGGAACTCGACCTCAGCCCAGCAAGCCGGGCACAGCCGCCCGGGCGCGTCCACCGGCCCGCGGCACGCCATGCAGCCCGGCGGCATCAGCATGTCGAACGCGCCAGCCAGAAGTCGGCCCGCGCCTGCGATCAACGCGCCGTTCGCCATCCCGCGCCCCCGACCCGATCGAGATCGCCCCGCCCCACCCGCCGGCCCGGTGGACAGGCGGGCCGGGCGGCGGGTTATCTGATAATAGCAGAGCGATGGACCACGCGATCGAGGTGTTCGACCGGCGCCTGGTGCGCCGGCGCCGCGCGCGTGCCGCTCCGGGTTTCGCCGGGTTCGACTTCCTGGTGCGCGAGGTCGCCCGGCGCCTGGTCGAGCGGCTGGCCGACATCGATCGGCGGTTCGCCGACGCGCTCGACCTCGGCTGCCACCGCGGCGAGGTCGCGGCGGCGCTGGTGCAAGCCGGCTTCACCGGCACGTTGGTCCAGTGCGACCTGGCGCCGGAGATGGTCGCGCTGGCGCCGGGCGGGCCGGAGCGGCTGCGCCTCGCCGCCGACGAGGAGGCGCTGCCGTTCCGCGCCGACAGCTTCGACCTGGCGCTGAGCGCGTTCAGCCTGCATTGGGTCAACGATCTTCCCGGCACCCTGATCCAGATTTCGCGGCTGTTGCGCGCGGACGGGCTGATGCTGGCCGCGATTCCGGGCGCGGCGACGCTCGCCGGGCTGCGCGCCGCGCTCGCCGAGGGCGAGCTCGCCGAGGCGGGCGGCGCCAGCCCGCGCGTCTCCCCCTTCCTCGACATCCGCGATGCCGGCGCGCTGTTGCAGCGCGCGGGCTTCGCGCTGCCGGTGGTCGATACCGAGACCATCACGGTGGCGTACCGGGACCCGATGCGCCTCCTCGCCGACCTGCGCGGCATGGGCGAGGGCAACGCGCTGATCAAGCGCCGGCGCGCGCCGCTCGCCCGGACGACGCTCGCCCGTGCGCTCGAGAACCTGCGCCTCAGCCGCGCCGGCGCCGACGGCGGCCTCGAGGTCGGCTTCGAGGTGCTGACCTTGACCGGCTGGAAGGCGCATCCCGGCCAGCCGCAGCCGCTCAGGCGAGGCAGCGCCGCGGCGAGGCTCGCCGATGCCTTGGAACGGCTCGAAAAGCCCGGGTCAGGGCGCGAGTAGCGGCGCCAGCTCCCGGACCAGCGGAGCGTCGGCCGGCGGCATCGGGTAATTGGTTAGGTGGCGAGCCGTTGTCCAGGCAACTTCCTGGCCCTCGCGCGGCGTCGGTGCCCCGCCCCAGCGCCGGCAGACCATCAGCGGCATCAGCAGCTGGAAATCGTCGTAGCGGTGGCAGACCGCGGTGAACGCCACCAGCTCGGACGGCGCCACCTCGACCGACAGCTCCTCGGACAGCTCGCGGGCAAGCGTGGCGCGCGGCCGCTCGCCGGGCTCGACCTTGCCGCCGGGAAACTCCCACAGCCCGGCCATCGCCTTGCCCGGCGGCCGGCGCGCGAGCAGCACGCGCCCGCCACCGTCGATCAGCGCCGCCGCGGCGACGTAGACCAGGCGCGGCGCGAGCGACTGCGGGCGGTAGCGGCCGGCCTCGAGGCGATGGTAGCGCGCGGCATGGCCCTCGACCTCGCCCTCGGCGACCTCGATCAGGCCGGCCTTGGCCAGCACCCGGGCGCTTGCCGGGTTGCCGACCAGGGTCGCCGCGCGCAGCTCGCCGAGGCCGAGGGTGTCGAAGCCGAAGGCGACCATCCGGCGCACCGCCTCGGTGGCGAGGCCCCGCCCCCAGAAGGCGGGATCGAACCAGTAGCCGAGCTCGGCCGCCGCCTCGTCGGGGCGCAGCGCCAGCTCGACCACCCCGACCAGCCCGCCGCCGGCGCGCAGCCGGCAGCCGACCAGGAACTCCTCGCCGGCATAGAGGCGGGAGTTGGAGCGCGCGATCCAGCCCAGCGCCGCGTCGTGGTCGTAAGGCCGCGGCAGGCCCGGCGTGTGGCGGGCCAGCGTGTCGTCGCCGAGCAGCGCGGCGAGCGCGGGCGCGTCGGCGGGCTCGAGCGGAGCGAGGTAAAGCCGATCGGTCTCGATCGCGGCGAAAATCACGACCGGTAGTCGGCGTTGATGTCGATGTAGCCGTGGTTGAGGTCGCAGGTCCACACGGTCGCCCGGCCGCGGCCGACGCCGACATCGACGCGAATCGTGATCTCGTCACCCTTCATGTAGGCGGCGACCGGCGCCTCGTCGTAGCCGGCGCGCAGCCTGCCGCCCTCGGTGATCTGGGTCGGCCCGATCCAGACCTTGAGCGCGTCCGCGTCGGCCTTCTCGCCGGCCTTGCCGACCGCCATCACGATCCGCCCCCAGTTGGGATCCGAGCCCGCGATCGCGGTCTTGACCAGCGGCGAGTTGGCGATCGCGAACGCGATCCGCCGCGCCGCGCGCGCGCTCGCGGCGCCGCCGACCGTGACCGTGACGAACTTGGTCGCGCCCTCGCCGTCGCGCACGATCTGGTGGGCGAGGTCGAGGCACACCTCGTCCAGCGCGGCGCGAAAGGCGCCGAGGCGGCGGTCGCGCGCCGTGGCCGGCACGGGCGCAACCGGCACCTTGCCGGTGGCGAACATCAGCACCGTGTCGCTGGTCGAGGTGTCGCTGTCGACCGTAATCGCATTGAACGACTTGGCCACCGACGCGGCGAGCATCTGTTGCAGCAGCGGCGCCGGCAGCGCGGCGTCGGTGGCGAGGTAGGCGAGCATGGTCGCCATGTCGGGCGCGATCATGCCCGAGCCCTTGGCGATGCCGTTGATGCGCACCGCCCGGCCGTCGATGTCGCAGGCGCGGGTGGCGGCCTTGGCGAAGGTGTCGGTGGTCATGATCGCCTCCGCGGCCACCTGCCAGCCCGCGGGCGACAGCCGCTCGCTCAAGTAGGGCAGCGCGGCGATGATCTTGTCGACCGGCAGCGGCTCGCCGATCACGCCGGTCGATGAGCTGAACACCTGCTCGCGCCGGCAGCCGATCAGCTGGGCGGTGGCGTCCGCGACCCGCTCGACCGCCGAGCGGCCGGCGGCGCCGGTGAACGCGTTGGCGTTGCCCGAGTTGACCACCAGCGCGCGCGCCTGCCCGCCGGCGAGCGCGCTCCGGCACCAGGCGACCGCGGGCGAGGCGGTGAGCGAGCGGGTGAACATCCCGGCGACCGCGGTGCCGGCATCGAAGCTCGCCAGCATCAGGTCGGTGCGCCCCCGGTAGCGGATGCCCGAGGCGGTGGCGGCCAGGCGCGCGCCGGCGATCGGCGGCAGCTCGGGCGCGGCCGCGGGCGCAAGCGGTGAGGGTTTCGGCAGGACCGCCGCCATCGACGAATCGACCGCCGGTTCAGTCGGTCTCGGCCGCCGGTTCCTCGAGCGGCGTGCCGTCGCGGTTGAAGCGCGCGACCGGGGTCGCCGCCCGCAGCTCGTCGAGCACGGTGGTGATGGCGTCGCGCGACAGCTCCTCGTAGAGCTGCTGGCGTACCTCGGCAAAGGCACGCAGCGCGACCGGGCGCTCGCCCTCGAGCTTGATCAGCAGCCAGCCATAAGGGGTCTCGAACGGCTCCGAGACGGCGCCGACCTCGAGCGTGCGCGCCACCGCCACGATCTCGGGCGCCATGTTGTCCTCGGTGAAGTAGCCGAGGTCGCCGCCCACCGAGGCGCCCGGATAGTCGAGCCCGCGCGCGACCTCGGCGAAGTCGGCGCCGGCGGCGAGCTGCGACTTCAGCGCCCGCGCCGCGGCCTCGTCCCCGGCCATGATATGGCGCGCCCACAGCTCGGTGCGATCGACCTGCGCCTCGGCCATCCGGTCGTAGCGGCCCTGGATCTCCTGCTCGCTCACCCGGCGGGCGAGCTCGCGCTGCATGTAGGTGTCCGACATCACCCGGCGCTCGAGGATGCGCATCCGCGCCAGGTAGTCGGGGTCCTCGCCGATGCCGTTGTCGCGGGCCGCCAGGTAGACCAGCTCGCGGTCGATCCGGCGCTGCAGGGTCTCGCGGTAGATCTCGTCGAAGGCGTACTTGCCGCGCTCCTCCTCGGACATGGCGTAGATCTGGCCGATGACCTCGGACAGCATGATGGCCTCGGCGCCGACCCGGGCCACCACCACGTCGTCGGCGACCGCGGCCGGGTCGGTCGTCGCCGCCTCCGCGGGCGACTGCGCCAACGCGGGCACGGCCCACGCCGCGGCAAGCAGCCCGCCGACCAGGCCAGCGCGCGCGATCGCTCCCATCGTGATACCCTTTCTCGTGCCGGACCCCCGCCGCACGGCACGCGCCGGGGTCAGCCGGCATCATGCATATTGCCCGCACCGCGACAAGCGGCTCGGGGCGGGCGCGTTGACAGGCTCATGGTGGACACTTATCTGAAGGCTCGAACCGCGGACGCCCGGCGTCCGCCCCCGCCTCACGGGTCCGCTTCATGATCAGCGCGCTCGCCCGCCGCATATTCGGCACGCCGAATGACCGCCTGATCAAGGCGCATGGGCGCGTGGTCGAGCAGATCAACGCCCTCGAGCCCGAGATCGAGGCGCTGTCGGACGACGCGCTGCGCGCGCGCACCGAAGCGTTCCGCGAGCGCGTGGCGGGCGGCGAGGCGCTCGATGGGCTCCTGGTCGAGGCGTTCGCGACCGTGCGCGAGGCGGCCAAGCGCACCCTGGGCCAGCGCCATTTCGACGTCCAGCTGATCGGCGGCATGGTGCTGCACGACGGCAAGATCGCCGAGATGAAGACCGGCGAGGGCAAGACCCTGGTGGCGACGCTCGCGGTCTACCTGAACGCGCTTGCCGGCAAGGGCGTGCACGTGGTCACGGTCAACGACTACCTCGCCCGCCGCGACGCCGAGTGGATGGGCCAGATCTACCGCTTCCTTGGCCTCGAGGTCGGCTGCATCCTGAGCGGCCTCAACACCCAGGAGCGCCGCCGCGCCTACGCCGCCGACGTCACCTACGGCACCAACAACGAGTTCGGCTTCGACTACCTGCGCGACAACATGAAGTTCGCGCTCGAGGAGTACGTCCAGCGCGACCTCCACTACGCGCTCGTCGCCGAGGTCGACAACATCCTGAACGACGAGGCGCGCACGCCGCTCATCATCTCCGGGCCCGCGGAGGAGTCCACGCAGAAGTATTACTCGATCGATCGGGTGATTCCGAAGCTCCGCAAGGAGGCCGACTACACGATCGACGAAAAGCTGCGTCAGGCCATGCTCACCGACGAAGGCGTGGCCAAGGTGGAGCGCATCCTCGCCATCCCGAACCTCTACGACCCGACCGAGATCGACACCCTTCACCACGTGCAGCAGGCGCTTCGCGCCCACACGCTGCACAAGAAGGACGTCGACT
>DASWHU010000347.1:0-3994 GCA_036398035.1 Alphaproteobacteria bacterium
GCGCCCGACTTCGCCGAAGGCTGGAACAAGCGCGCGACCTTGTACTGGCTGATGGGCGACTTCGAGGCCTCGGTCGCCGACATCGAGCGCACGCTCGCGCTCGAGCCGCGCCACTTCGGCGCGCTGTCGGGGCTCGCCATGATCCGCATGGCCCAGCAACGGCTCGCGGACGCGGCCAAGGCGCTCAAGGCGGTGATCGCGATCCACCCCCACGCCGGCGACGCCGCCCGCCAACTCGAGCGCATCGAGCAGATCATCGGCACCGAGACCTGATACCGGCGCCGCTCACTCCGCCGCGGCGATCAGCGGGCGCGGCGTCTTGCGGCGCTCGGCGAACGGCGGGATGTAGGCGATGTGCAAGAGGTTGGTCGCGCCGGGGGTGCCGAACGGGACGCCGGCGATGATCACCACCCGCTCGCCGGCCTCGGCGTAGCCGCGGAAGTGCGCGGCGCGGCAGGCGCGCGCGACCATGTCGTCGAAGTCGCGCGCGTCGTCGCCGAAGATGCAGTGCAACCCCCACACCAGCGCCAGCCGGCGCGCCATGCCGCGGTTGGGGGTGAGTGCGATCACCGGCATCCGGGCACGCTCGCGCGCGGCGCGCAGCGCGGTCGCGCCCGACTGGGTGTAGGTGATGATGGCGCGCGCGCCGACCGTGTCGGCGACTTGGTGCGCGGCGGCGCTGATCGCGTCGGCCGCGGTCGGGGTGGGGTTGGCGTGGGCGGCATCGAGCATCTGGCGGTGCAGCGGGTCGTCCTCCACCCGCTCGATGATCCGGCGCATCATGTCGACCGCGCGCTCGGGGTACTCGCCGACCGCGGTCTCGGCCGACAGCATCAGCGCATCGCCCCCGTCATAGACCGCGGTGGCGACGTCGGAGGCCTCGGCGCGGGTGGGCTCGGGCGCGTGCACCATCGAATCGAGCATCTGCGTCGCCACCACCACGGGCTTGCCCGCCTCGCGCGCCGCGCGCACGATCTGCTTCTGGATGCGCGGCACCTCCTCGGGCGCCATCTCGACGCCGAGGTCGCCGCGCGCGACCATGATGCCGTCGGCGAGCTCGAGGATCTCGGCGAAGCGCTCGACCGCCGCCGGCTTCTCGATCTTGGCCATGATCGCAGTGCCGGGGCCGGCGAGCCTGCGTGCCTCGGCAATGTCGTCGGGACGCTGGACGAAGCTGAGCGCGATCCAGTCGACGCCGAGGTTGACCGCGAACGCGAGGTCGCGCCGGTCCTTCTCCGTCAGCGCCTTGATCGCCAGCACCGCGCCCGGAATATTCACCCCCTTGTGGTCGCTGAGCCTGCCGCCGGTCACCACCTCGGTGTCGGCGAAGCGCGGGCCGCATCTGGTCACCTTGAGCCGGATGCGGCCGTCGTCGAGCAGCAGCTGCATGCCCGGGGCGAGGGCGGCGAACACCTCCGGGTGCGGCAGCGGCGCGCGCGCCTCGTCGCCCTTGGCGCGGGTGAGGTCGAGGCGGAACGGCTGCCCGGCGGCCAAGGTCACCGCGCCGCCCTTGAGATGGCCGACGCGCAGCTTCGGCCCTTGCAGGTCGGCGACCACCGCGATCGGGTGGCGCGCCTGCTCCTCGACCTCGCGGATGGTGCGGTAGAGCGCGGCGATGTCGTGATGGCTGCCGTGGCTGAAGTTAAGCCGGAAGGCATCGGCGCCGGCACCGTGGAGTGCCTCCAATGCGGCGCGGCTGGCGGTCGCCGGGCCGAGGGTGGCGAGGATCTTGGCCTTGCGCGAGCGCGCGTTCATCTCTCGCCCACCCGGTCCGCGACCAGGATCGCGCGGAAATCGTTGACGTTGGTCAGGGTCGGGCCGCTCACCACCAGGTCACCAAGCGCCGCGAAGAAGCCGTAGGCGTCGTTGTCGGCGAGCCGCGCGCGCGCATCGACGCCCGCCGCCGCGGCGCGGGCCAAGCTGTCCGGGCCGCACAGCGCGCCGGCGTTGTCCTCGCTGCCGTCGACGCCGTCGGTGTCGCAGGCGATGGCGTGGACGTGGCCGAGGCCGTCGAGCGCAATCGTGAGCGCGAGCAGGAACTCGGCGTTGCGCCCGCCGCGCCCCTGCCCGCGCACCGTTACCGTGGTCTCGCCGCCCGAGATCAGCGCGCAGGGCGCGCGCGCCGGCTGGCCGCGCAGCGCCACCTGGCGCGCGATCGCGGCGTGGACCAGGGCGACGTCGCGCGCCTCGCCCTCGATCGAATCGCTCAGGATCAAAGGCGCGTAGCCGACGCCGCGGGCGACTCCGGCGGCGGCCTCGAGCGCCGACTGCGGGGTCGCGATCAAGATAGCGCGCGCGCGCGCGAGCCGCGCATCGCCCGGCTTCGGCGTCTCGTCCGCCACCGCGGCGAGGCGCTTCGCCACCGCCGCCGGCGGCGTGATCGCATACTTCGCCAGCACCGCGCGCGCATCGGCGAAGGTGGTCGGGTCGGCCACGGTCGGGCCCGAGGCGATCACCGCCGGGTCATCGCCCGGGACGTCCGAGATCATCAAGGTCACCACCTCGGCCGGATGGGCGGCGGCAGCCAGCCGGCCGCCTTTGATGGCCGACAAATGCTTGCGCACGCAATTGATCTCGGAGATGGTCGCGCCGCAGCGCAAGAGCTCGGCCGTCACCGCGCGCTTGTCGTCGAGGTCGAGCCCCGCCGCCGGCAGGGTCAGCAACGCCGAGCCGCCGCCGGAGATCAGGCACAGCACCTGGTCGTTTGCGCCGAGGCCGGAGACGAGCCCCAGGATCTCCGCCGCCGCCGCGAGCCCGGCGCGGTCGGGCACCGGGTGCGCGGCCTCCACCACCCGGATGCGCAGGGTCTCGACCTTGTGGCCGTAGCGGGTGATCACCAAGCCGTCGAGCGCGCCCTTGCGCCCTGCGTCCGCCCACGCCGCCTCGACCGCGCGCGCCATCGCGCCGGCGGCCTTGCCGGCGCCGACGACGACGCAGCGCCCGGCCGGCGCCGGCGGCAGGTGCGCCGGCACCACGCGCTCGGGCAAGGCCGAGGCGACGGCGGCGTCGAACATCGCGCGCAGCACCGATTTCGGCGTGCCGGTCATGCCCGCTCCCCGATCAGGCTCGGTCGTAAGCCTAACGGATTCGTGGCGCATCAAACCACCGCCGCGGCCTGGAGCGCCCGCCGGCGGGGCATCGCCAGGAAGATGCCGGCCAGGATGACGGCGCCGCCGGCGGCCTGCAGCGGCCCGACCGCCTCGCTCAGCACCGTCCAGGCGATGGCGCCGGCGAACACCGGCTCGCTCAACATCGCGACCGCCGAGAACGACGCCGGCAGGGTCGCCAGCGCCTGGGCGACCAGGCCCTGGCCGCCGGCGTGGCTGAGCAGCGCGAGGCCGACCAGCACCAGCCAGCCGGCGGCGCTGATGGGCGCCCACGCCTCGCCGACAATCGTGTTGAGCGCCGCCAGCGCCGCCGCCGTCACCAGTCCCGACCAGGCCATGATCCGCGCCGCCGACAGCCGCGCGCGCAGGCGCTTGACGGTCAGCAGATAGCCCGAGAAGAACAGCGCCGTGACGATCCCGAACAGGTCGCCGAGCAGGTGTCCGGGCGCGCTGCGCAACGACGCGCCGGCGAGCATCGCCGCGCCGGCGAGGCTGAGCGCGAGGCCGATCAGGAACCGCCGTGTGATGTGCTCGCCGAACCATGCCCAGGCGGCGAGCGTGACGAACACCGGCGTCGAGGTCGCGAACAGGGCGGCGTTGGCGACCGAGGTGGCGGCGATCGACCAGTGCCAGAAGGCGAGGTCGCCGGCGAACAGCAGTCCCGCCAGCACCAGCCCGCCGACATCGGCGCGGGTGAGACCTTCGGCGCCGGTCGGCGTCCGGCGCGGGGCTCCCTCGACGGCGACCACCGCGAACAGCGCCGGCACGGCGAGCGCCACGCGCCAGACCGCGGTCGCCACCGGGCCGATCTCGCTCAGGCGCACGAAGGTCGGCGAGAAGCCGATCGCGAAGGTGCCGAGCAACAGCAGGACGACGGCAAGACGTGT
>DASWHU010000348.1:0-3321 GCA_036398035.1 Alphaproteobacteria bacterium
GTCCAGGAGCCGTTGCCGCCGCTGGCCGCGGGCGACCTGGTCGCGTTCCGCTCCGCCGGCGCCTATGGCGCGGTGATGGCCTCGACCTACAACAGCCGGCCGCTGGTGGCCGAAGTGCTGGTGTCGGGCGACCGCTTCGCCGTGGTGCGCCCGCGCATGGATTATGCGACACTGATCGGGCGCGATCGCCTGCCCGAGTGGCTCAGCGAGCGCGCGCCGCTGTCGAGAGGAGCCGCGTGATCGGTCGAGCATCCAGGGGCGATGTGCCGGTGGCATCATCGGCCGAGGACGACATCGGCCAGGTGGCCGGGCTGCCGCGGTCGAGGATCGCGTGCCAGCTCGCCTTGAGCGCCGCCGCGCTGCTCTGGGAACGCGGCTGGCCGGCGATGTGGCCGGCGGTGGGGGTGGCCGGCCTGTTCGTCGCCATCGGCCTGTTCGGTATCTGGGGCGTGGTGCCGTGGTGGCTGCATCTCGGCCTGCTGGCGGGTTTCGCCGGCGCGCTCGCCTGGTCGCTGTGGCGCGCGCGGGGGGCGCTGCGGGTGCCGCGGCGCATCGAGACCATCCGTCGCCTGGAGCGGACCAGCGGCATCGCCCACCGGCCGCTGTCGACGTTGCTCGATGAGCCGGCGACGGCCGGCGGGCCGGAATCGCGCGCGCTATGGCAGCAGCATCAGGGGCGGGCGGCGAAGCTGGTGCGGCTGTTGCGCGTGGGCTGGCCGGCCGCCGGGCTGGCGCAACGCGATCCCCACGGCCTGCGCGCGGCGCTGGTGCTGCTGCTGGTGATCGGCTTCGCTACCGCCGGGGACCAGGCGGGCACGCGCATCGCCCAGGCGCTCGAGCCCGACTTCGCCGGCCTGGCCGGCGCCCGCTGGGGCCGGCTGACGGCGTGGATCGATCCGCCCGACTACACGCGCCTTGCGCCGGTGTTCCTGTCCGGATCGAGCCAAGGCGAGCCGGTGGCGGCGGGCGCCGAGGCGCAAGCGGTACCGGCGGGCGCGATCGAGGTGGTGGGCGGCAGCGTGCTGGCGGCGCGGATCAGCGGTGGCCGGTCGGTCCCCGTGCTCAAGCGCGACCACGGCGAGGCGCGGTTCGAGGCGGTCGGCGACGACAACTACACCATCGAGGTGGCGGTCGAGGGCGGCGGCGCGCTCGAGATTGTCCAGGGCCGCCACTCGTTCGGCCGCTGGCAGCTTGCCGTGCGCGCCGACACGGCGCCGACCGTCGCCCTGCCCTCCGCGCCCGACCAGACCACGCGCGGCGTGCTCCATCTCGCCTACCAGGCTGAGGACGACTTCGGCCTCGCCCAGGTCAACGCGCGAATCCACCGGCGCGACCAGGGCGGCGACGTGGCGCCGATCGAGCTGGCGCTGCCGCTGCCCGGGCTCGAGCCGCTGAGCGTGCGCGATTCGACCTACCGCGACCTGACCCCGCACCCGTGGGCGGGGCTGCCGGTGATCCTCGAGCTGTCCGCCCTGGACAACGCCGGCCAGACCGGCCGGGCGCCCGAGTTCCCGATGGTCCTGCCCGAGCGGCCGTTTGATCATCCGGTGGCCAAGGCGATCGTCGAGCAGCGGCGGCGGCTGGCGCTCGACAGGACCACGCGCGTCGATGTGCGCCAGCGCATCCGCATGATCGGCGAGGCGCCGGAGGCATTCGGCGACGACGTCGTCGCGTATCTCGGCCTGCGCGTGGTTTACGAGCGGCTGCGCCGGCCGCAGGACGAGGCGAGCGAGCAGGGCGTCCTCGACCTGATGTGGGACCTGGCGCTGCGCATCGAGGACGGGACCTTGTCGATCGCCGAACGCGAGCTGCGCGCGGCCCAGCAGGCGTTGCAGGACGCGCTCGAAGGGGACGCGACGCCCGAGGAGCTGAGCGCGCTGATGGACCAGCTTCAGGCGGCGCTCGAGAAGTATCTCGAGGCGTTGAGCGAGAGCGGCAAGGACCTTGCAGACCAACGCGACGATCGCCAATACGCCGAGTCCGAGATGGTGCAGCGGAGCGCCCAGGACTTCCGCCGCATGCTTGACCAGGCGCGCGACATGGCGATGACCGGCGCCCGCGAGCAGGCGCAGGAGATGCTCAGGCGGATGCAGGAGATGCTCGAGAACCTCGAGGTCGGACGCGCCGCCACGCAGCCGGCCCAGGGCCCTGCGGAGGAGCTGATGAAGCAGCTCGAGCAGATCATGACCGACCAGGACCAGCTGCTCGACGACACCTTCCAGCGGGCGATCTCGCGCGGCGAGAACGAGCGCGAGACGCCGGGCCGCGGCGAGACCGGCGCCGACCGCCAGGAAGCGCTGCGGCGCGCGCTCGGCGACGTGATGCGTCAGGTCGGAGAGGCGGGGGCGGAGATCCCGGAAGGCCTCGGCCGCGCCGAGCGCCTGATGCGCGATTCGCGCGAGGAGCTGGAGCGCGACCGTGCCGATCGCGCGATCGACCCGCAGGCGCAGGCGCTGCAGGCGCTGCAGCAGGGCGCCCAACAGCTGCTGAACCGGCAGATGGCGGGCCAGGCGGGGGAACGGCCCGGCGGGCGCGACGGGCGCCAGCCGTTCGATGAGAACCGGGATCCGTTGGGGCGTCTGCCGCCGGGCAACACCGGCGATCCGAGAGGCTACGTCGAGGTACCGAAGCAATCGGATATCGAACGCAGCCGCGAGATCCTGAACGAGCTTTATCGCCGCGCGGGCCAGCCGCAGCGCCCGCAGACCGAGCGCGACTACATCGATCGCCTGCTCCGCTGGTACTGAGACCGGCGAGCATATGAACGACGCCGCCCATGCCGTCATTTCGGCCGGAGCGGAGCGGAGAGCCGGAATCCAGGGCCACCGATCGAGTGGTAGGATCCCCAGGCGCCGTCGGCGCTTCGCGCCGTCCTGGACCCCGGGTCTCGGCTCCGCCTCGCCCGGGGTGACGCAATGGTGTCGACGGGCGCCGGCGAGTCAATTGGTTCGCTCGCTGGTAATGAGACCGGCGCGCCGACCGGGGGCGCCGCCCGAGGACTACTCGCGCGCCGCGGCGCGCTCGGGCACGGGCACGTTGGTCACGGGAGCGCTGGAGAAGCCGAGCGCCGCGCCGGTGGCGCTCGCCGGCACCCGGTCGTAGAAGGTGGTGAACGAGACGTTCTCGTTCGGGATCATGTTGACGTCGGTAGCCAGGAACCGCCAGCTCGCCAGGTCGCGGCGGTCGTCGCGCAGCACCACCCGCACCAGCGGCACCGGCCTGACCTCGCGCGAGACGTTGACGATGTTGCCCTCGATCACCAGCCGCGTGCCGTCGCCGGCGGGCTCGATGCGGGCGGTGATGTTGCGCATCTCAAGGCCC
>DASWHU010000349.1:0-5579 GCA_036398035.1 Alphaproteobacteria bacterium
GCGCAGCTTGCGGGGCTCGGCCATGGCCGGCCGGTCAGGCGTCCCGCGCCGAGGGCACGGCCGTCATTGGCCCGGGTCGGGAAAGACCACGCGGTCGCCGGCGACGATGCCCAGCCGCTCGGTGATGCCGCCCTTGAGCTCGAGCACGGCGCGGACCGGCCCGCCCGACGAGATCGGCTCCAGCGACAGCGGCGTGGTCCAACGCGCGATGCGGGTGATCGTGCCGTCCTTGCCGACGAACACCATGTCGAGCGGGATCAGCGTGTTCTTCATCCACATCGCGATCGGCTGCGGCTCGCCGAAGTCGAACAGCATGCCGGCGTCGTCGGCAAGCTCGCCGCGGAACATCAGCCCGCGCCTGGTCTGCGCGGGTGTCCGGGCGAGCTCGACATCGAAGCTGTGGCGTCCGCTGCCGGCCTCGATCGACAGGGTCGTGCGCGCGAAAGTGATGTCGGCGACAGCCGGCGCGGCGAGGACCAGCGCCAAGGCGGCGACCACGACGCCGAGCACGTTGCGCCGGCGCATCAGTGCGGCCTCTTTACCAGGGTGGTGAAGTCGAACAGCGCCGCCTCGCCGCCCGCGGTGGCGCAGGCGAGATGGCTGCCCTGGGGCGACCAGGCGAGCGCGCTGACCGCGTCCTCCGCGCCGTGGCGGATCACCCGGTCGCGGCCGTGGTCGAGATCGGCGAGCAGCACGCTGCCGTCGTCGTAGCCGGCGGCGGCGAGCGGATGGCGCGGATGGCAGGCGAGCGCGGTCACCGCGCAGCCGGCCATCGGCGCCACCGCCATCGGCACGTGCCAGCCGCGCAGGTGCACGCGCCGGTCGGTGCGCCAGCACAACAGCGCGCCGTCGCCGGCGCCGACCAGGGCGCGCCCGCAGGCGCTCCAGGCAAGATCGCGGGCCGAGCCGAACAGCGCGCCGGTGCCGGCGGCATCGCCGAGGTCCCAGACCAGCGCGGTGGGCGAGTCGGTGGCGGCGGCGAGCCGGCGGCCGTAGGGCGAGAAGGCAAGCGCATGCACCGGCGCGCTGGCGCTTAACGCCGCCGCAGGAGTTTCCCGCGGGCGGTCGCGCCAGACCGTGACCTCGCGGCCGCGGGCCGCGGCTACCGTGTCTCCCGACGGGCTCGCAGCGAGCGCGCTCGCGCCATCGCAGCCGGCGCGCCAACCCACGTGGCCGGCGCGGTCGTAGACGATCACCTCGCCGGCCGTCGCCACCGCCCGCAGCCAGCCGCCGGCGACCAGCCGGGCGCCGCCGTGGGCACCCTGCGGGTCGAGCAACGCGGTGGCGGCGCCGGCGCCGTCGAGCTGCACCACCCGGCCGTCGGCGCCGAGGCTGAGCACGCCGCCGGTCGCCCCGTCCGCGCTCAGCGCGCGCACCGGGCCATGGTGGACGGCGGTCGCAGTCATGCGCCGGCCGCCGAACCGGGCCAGCGCCACCAGCCGGACGCTGCCGTCGTCGAGCCCGAACGCGGCATGGGCGCCGTTGCCGGCGAAGGCGGCAGCCAAAACCGGGACATCGAGCGTCCAGCGGGTGACGGCGACCCCGGGCGCGGTGGCGCCCTCAGGCCGGCCCAGGCTGAGCGCCACCAGCGCCACGGCCGTCACTCCGCGCCAAGACGGTCGAGCGCCGCCGCCAAAGAGCCGCGGATCACCGCCGCCGGCAGCCTGCGGGTGATGAACACCAGCAGGTTGGCCGGGGCCGAGACGTCGCCGTCGAGCGGTTCCAGCGGGTGCAGCAGCCCGCCGGCGATATTGACCAGCATCGGCCGCGCCTCGCCGGCGAAGGCGACGGCGCCCTTGACGCGCAACAGGTCCTCGCCGCGGTGGGCGAGCAGGGTATCGAGCCAGCGCTCGAACGCCGCCCGCGGCAGCGGCGGCCCAAGGTCGACGGTGAAGGTCGCGATGTCCGGATCATGGCCGTGGTTGTGCGCGGCGTCGAAGATGGCTGCATCGAGCGCTGCGACGCCGGCGGGCGCGAGCACGATCTCGGGATCGATCCGCCCCTTGACCACCCGGTGCCGCGCGGCCCCCGGATTGACCGCGGCCAGACGCGCCTCGAGGCGCGCGCCGGCGTCGGCGGAGGCGAGGTCGGTCTTGGTCACCAGGATGCGGTCGGCGAGCGCGACCTGGCGCAGCGCCTCGGGCGCATCGTCGAGCCGGCGGAAGCCGGTCACCGCATCGACCGTCACCACCACCGCCGCCAGCCGGTAGCGCTTGGCGAGCGCCGCGGTGGCATGCAGCGCGCGCACCACCGGTACCGGGTCGGCGAGGCCGGTGGTTTCCACCAGGACGCGCGCGAAACCCGGCACGGTCCCGGCGTCGCGCCGGCGGGCGAGGTCGACCAGCGCATGCTCGAGACCGCCGCGCGCGGTGCAGCAGATGCAGCCCGATTCGAGCCGGACCACCTCGCCCGCGCGCCCGCCCACCAGCGCATCGTCGATCGCCACCTCGCCGAACTCGTTGATCACCACCGCGCTGTCGGCGAGCGCGGGCCGCGCGAGGAGGGCCGCGAGCAGAGTCGTCTTGCCGCTGCCGAGGAAGCCGGTCACCAGGGTGACCGGGCATCTCGGATCGCCGTCGGGCCGGCCGGTCATCACGCGCGCACCATCGCCTGTCCGCTCGCCGATAGGGGACCAGAGCCGGCGCGCGCGCGCAAGCCGAACCGGCAGGCGGGCAGGCTCAGCGGGCGGCGTTGAGGCGGGCGAAGCCGGCCTCGAGGTCGGCGATCAGGTCGTCCGGGTCCTCGAGCCCGACATGCAGGCGCAGGCTCGGCCCCGGTGCCTGCCAGCGGGTCGCGGTGCGCAGCGGCGCCGGGTCGGTGGGCACGATCAGGCTCTCGTAGCCACCCCAGGAATAGCCCATCGCGAACAGCTCGAGCCGGTCGAGCATCGCCGCCAGCGCGGCCTTCGGGGCGGGCTCCAGGATCACGCCGAACAAGCCGCTCGCGCCCAGGAAGTCGCGCCGCCACAGCGCATGTCCGGCGTCGCCCGGACGCGCCGGATGAAGCACGCGATGGACCTCGGGCCGCCCGGCGAGCCACTCGGCGATGCGGAGCGCGCTCCGCATGTGGCGCTCGAGGCGCACGGCGAGCGTGCGCAGGCCGCGCAGCGCCAGATAGACGTCGTCGGGCGCCGCCGAGGCGCCGAGGTCGAAGGCCGCCGCGCGCACCGTCTCGTGCAGCGCCTCGGTAGTGGTGACGACGCCCATCATGGCGTCGGAGTGGCCGACAATGTACTTGGTCGCGGCCTGGATCGAGACATCGACGCCGTGCGCGAACGGCTTGAACAAATGCGGGCTCGCCCAGGTGTTGTCCATCACCACCACGCAGCCCGCCTGGTGCGCGGCCTCGGCGATCGCCGGGATGTCCTGGACCTCGAAGGTCTGCGAGCCGGGGGACTCGGTGAACACGACCCTGGTCCGGGGTCGGATCAGCTCGCCGATCCGCCCGCCGACCAGCGGGTCGTAATAGGTGGTCTCGACGCCGAAGCGCTTGAGCACGCGCTCGCACAGCGCGCGCGTCGGCCCATAGGCGGTATCGACCATCAGCACGTGGTCGCCGGCCTCGACGAAGGCCGTGAGCGCGGCAACGATCGCCGCCTTGCCCGAGCCGAACGCAACCGCGCGCGCACCGCCCTCGGCTGCCGCCACCGCCTCCTCGAACGCGAACGTGGTCGGCGTGCCGTAGCGGCCGTAATAGGTGACGCCGGCCTTGAAGCGGTCGCGGCTCTTGGCTTCGAGCTCGGCGACGGTGCGGAAGGTGATGGTCGAGGCGTGGTAGACGGGCGGGTTGACCACGCCGTGGTTGGCGTGCGGGTCGCGCCCCGCGGTGACGAGTACGGTATCGCGCTTCATGGCTTCGCTGTCCGTCGTGTCGGGCCGCGGGCACTATGTCACCCGCGGCGTGGCGGCGGAAGCGCCGTCGGGCTAAGGCGCGGTCGGTGCGCTCAGGACGCGGGCGCGGGCACGTCGCCGGCGATGACGCCGGCGTCGGGGTCGGCGAAGCGCGACCTGTCGAGCGCCCCCTCGCTGCCCGCGACCAGGCAGCTGACCATCGAATCGCCGGTGATGTTGACCGCGGTGCGCATCATGTCGAGCAGCCTGTCGACGCCGATGATCAGCGCGATGCCCTCGACCGGCAGCCCGACCTGGATCAGCACCATCGACAGCATGATCAGCCCCACCCCCGGTACGCCGGCGGTGCCGATCGAGGCGAGCGCCGCGATCAGGATGACGGTCAGGTAATCGCCGAGCCCGAGGTCGACGCCGTAGACGTGGCTGATGAACACGGTCGCCACGCCCTGCATGATCGCGGTGCCGTCCATGTTGATGGTGGCGCCGAGCGGCACCGTGAACGAGGCCACCGAGTTCTGCACCCCGAGGCGATGCTCGACCGTCTCCAGGGTCACCGGGATGGTGGCGTTGGAGCTCGCGGTGCTGAACGCGAACACCATTGCCGCCCGCATCTTGCGATAGAAGACCAGCGGGTCGAGGCGGCCGACGACCCGAAGCAGCAGGCCGTAAACGCCGATCGCATGGGCCGCCAGCGCCGCGACCACGGTCAGGAAGTAGCTCGCCAGCGGCAGGATGACGTCGATGCCCTCGCTGGCGAAGGTGCGGGCGATCAGGCAGAACACGCCGATCGGCGCGATGCGCATGACGATGCCCACCATCCGCATCATCACCTCGTTGAAGTCGCCGAAGACGTTCTGCACGTGGCGGCCGCCGTCGCCGGCCAAGGTCACGGCGACGCCGAGGACGATGGCGAAGATGATGATCTGCAGCATGTTGCCTTCGGCCATCGCCGCCACCGGGTTGCTGGGGACGAGGTCGGTGATCACCTTGCGCAAGGGCGGCGCCTCGGCGCCCTGGTACGCGACCGCGCCGGCGTCGATCTCGAAGCCCTCGCCGGGCGCGACGATGCCGGCGATGATCAGGGCGATGGTGATGGCGACGGCGGTGGTGACCAGATAAAGCGTCAGCGCCTTGACGCCGATGCGCCCGAGCGCGGCAACGTCGCCGAGCCCGGTCACGCCGCAGACCAGCGACACGAACACCAGCGGCACGACCAGCATCTTTAGCGCCGCGACAAAGATGCCGCCGACGGTGGCGAACAGCCCGTCGACCACGATGTCGTCGACGAATGCGGAGTCCGTGAACAGCGCGTTGAGCAGGATGCCGAGCACCGCCCCGGCCGCCATCGCGATCAGGATCTCGGTGGTCACGCTGAGCTTGCGTCGGGCGGTCATGCAGCCTCCGTGACGGACCCGCGGCCGATCGCGTTGGTAGCACGGCGGGCGCCGCATCGCGACCCCGGCGCCGACTTGGGAGGCGCGCTACGGTGGCGTCAATGCGTCTCGGCGGGGCCGATCAGCGCTCAATGGGAAGATCATGGCGGGCGCCCCATTCGGCCCACGAGCCGTCATAGACCGCCCAGTCGTCCTTGCCGGCGAGGTGCAGGCCGAGCGCGAGGATGCAGGCGGTGACGCCCGAGCCGCAGGTGGTGATCACCGGGCGGGCCCAGTCGAGGCCGGCGGCCTCGAACCGGCGGCGAATCTCGGCCGGGGCGGGCAGGGTGCCGTC
>DASWHU010000350.1:0-2500 GCA_036398035.1 Alphaproteobacteria bacterium
CGCCCGCCACCCCGCCCGCGGCCGCGAGCACCAGGTCGGCCGCCACCAGCGCGGCGCAGCCGAGCGCGAACGGCAGCTTGCGGCCGGCGCGGTCGGCAATGAGCCCGGCGGGGAACGCCGACAGCGCGTAGGCCGCGCTCATCACCACCAGCACCATCGGCACCCAGGCGAGCGCCAGGCCGACATCGGCCGCGCGCAGCACCAGGAACGCCTCGCTGAAACGCGCCAGCGCAAGCGCGGCGCCGACCGCCACGACACGCCAATAGGCGCCGCCCAGCCGACCGAGATCGGCGAGACGGACCCCCGGGCTAGACCCGGGGGCCGGCGCCGGGCTTGCCGGGGCGGCGCGTTCGGGCTCGCGCACGAACCACGCCAGCACCGCGACCGCGATCAGTGCCGGCGGCAGCGCGAACCAGAACACGATGCGCATGTCGTCGGCGAAGGCGGCCATCAGCCCGACCGCGGCCAGCGGCCCGGCGAACGCGCCCACCGAGTCGAGCGACTGGCGCAGGCCGTAGCTCGCGCCGCGTACGGCGGGCGGCGACAGGTCCGCGACCAGCGCATCGCGCGGCGCGCCGCGCACGCCCTTGCCGAGCCGGTCGATGACGCGGGCGGCGAACACCCAGCCGATGGTCGGCGCGAGCGCGAACAGCGGCTTGGCCACGGCGGCGAGGCCGTAGCCGGCGAGCGCCAGCGCCTTGCGCCGGCCGAGCCGGTCGCTCAGCCACCCCGACAGGACCTTGGTCACCGACGCGGTCGCCTCGGCGGCCCCTTCGACGGCACCGACCGCGACCGCGCTCGCGCCGAGCACGGTAACCATGAACACCGGCAGCAGGCTGTGCACCAGCTCGGACGAGACGTCCATGAACAGGCTGACGAAACCGAGCGCCCAAACCCCGCGCGGGACCGCGCGCCACGCCGTGCCGGCCGTGCGGGACTCCGTCAGGCGGCTTCGGCGCGGGCGGCGAGCGCGGCCTCGACCGCGGCGATGGCCGCGTCCGCGCCCGCGCCGTCGGGGCCGCCGGCCTGGGCCATGTCGGGCCGCCCGCCGCCGCCCTTGCCGCCGAGCGCCTGGGCGGCGGCGCGCACCAGGTCGACGGCGTCGATGCGCCCGGTCAGGTCGTCGGTGACGCCGACCACCGCCGCGCCCTTGCCGTCGGTGGCGGAGACCACCATGACCACGCCCGAGCCGAGCTGCTTCTTCATCGCGTCCGCCATGCCGCGCAGCTCCTTGGCCGGCACCCCGTCGAGCTTGCGCGCGGCGAAGGCGACGCCGGCGATGCGGCGGGTCTCGGCGCCCGCGCCGGCGCCGCCGGTGGCGAGCGCGCGCCGCGCCTCGGTGAGCTCGCGCTCGAGCCGCTTGCGCTCCTCCAGCAGCTGGGCGATGCGCGCCGGCAGCTCCGCGGGCTGGGTCCTGAGCACGGCCGCCGCCTCGCGCAGCGCCGCGGCCTGCGCATTGACGTAGGCGAGCGCGCCCTCGCCGGTCACCCCCTCGATCCGGCGCACGCCGGCGGCGACCGCGCCCTCGCCCACTACCTTGAACAGGCCGATGTCGCCGGTGCGCGCGACGTGGGTGCCGCCGCACAGCTCGACCGAGTACGGCGCTTGGGGCGCGCCGCCGATCCTGAGCACGCGCACCTCCGCGCCGTACTTCTCGCCGAACAAAGCGAGCGCGCCGGCCTCGACCGCCTCGGACGGGGTCATCAGCAGCGTCTGGACCGGCGTGTTGGCCAGGATCTCGGCGTTCACCTCGCGCTCGATCGCACCCAGCTCGTCGTCGCCCACCGGCTTCGGGTGGCTGATGTCGAAGCGCAGCCGGTCGGGGGCGACCAGCGAGCCCTTCTGCGTCACGTGCGGGCCGAGCCGCCGCCGCAGCGCGGCGTGCAGCAGGTGCGTCGCCGAATGGTTGGCGCGCAGGCGGTCGCGCCGCTCGCCGTCGACGCGCAGCTCGACAGTATCGCCCAGCTTCAGCGCGCCGCGGGTGACCTGACCCAGGTGCACGACGAGATCGCCCAGGCGCTTCTGCGTATCGCGGATCGCCACCTCCGTGCCGCCGGCGGTGAAGAGGACGCCGGCATCGCCCATCTGGCCGCCGGCCTCGCCGTAGAAGGGGGTCTGGTTGACGACGACCGCCACCTCCTGGCCGGCTTCCGCCGCGGCGACCTCCTGCTTGCCGACGACGACCGCCTTGACGATGGCTTCGGCGGAAAGCGTGTCGTAGCCGAAGAACTCGGTGGCCCCGACCCGCTCGCGGATGTCGAACCAGAGCGTCTCGGTCGCCGCCTCGCCGGAGCCGGCCCAGGTCTTCCTGGCGGCGGCGCGCTGGCGCTCCATCGCGGCATCGAAGCCGGCGGTGTCCACGCTGCGCTGCTGCTGGCGCAGGATGTCCTGCGTCAGGTCGAGCGGGAAGCCATAGGTGTCGTAGAGCTTGAAGGCGGTCTCGCCCGGCAGCGCCTGGCCCGGGCCGAGTGCGGCCAGCGCCTCGTCCAGCAGCCTGAGG
>DASWHU010000351.1:0-7079 GCA_036398035.1 Alphaproteobacteria bacterium
CGCATCGACCCATCGCGCCGGCGTAAGACCAGAGGTACAGAGTTGAGGGCCCGCGATGGGGCGGATCAGCTTCACAGCCAACTTGCAGCGCCACGTGTCGTGCCCGACCGCCGAAGTGCGCGCCGCCACGGTGCGCGAGGCGTTGGACGAGGTCCTTGCCGGCAATCCGCGGCTGCGCCCCTATCTGCTCGACGAACACGGCCGCCTGCGCCGGCACGTGAACGTGTTCGTCAACGACCGCGCGGTCGCGGACCGCATCGGGTTGAGCGACCGCGTCGCGCCCGAGGACGAGATCTACGTCTTCCAAGCCCTTTCGGGAGGGTGAGCCGTGTCGGACATATTCCACGTTGCCAGCCGCAAGGGTTTGTTTCGCTTTCGCCGGCAAGGCTCGCGCTGGGTGGGCGGGGCGCCCGCGTTCGTCGGCGAGCCGGTCTCGGCGGTCTTTGCCGATCGCCGCGACGGCGCGCTCTATTGCGCGCTTAGGCTCGGCCATTTCGGAGTCAAGCTGCACCGCTCCGACGACGGCGGCGACAGCTGGACGGAAGTCGCCGCGCCCGCCTTTCCGGCGCGGCCGGCGTCGGACGAGTCGGCACCGGCGGTGGACATGATCTGGACGCTGGTTGCCGGCGGTGCGGACGAGCCGGGGATGTTGTGGGCCGGCACGTTGCCGGCGGCGCTGTTCCGCAGCGCCGACCGCGGCGAAAGCTGGAGCTTGATCGACGGCCTGTGGACCGTGCCCGAGCGCGCCGAGTGGCAAGGCGGCGGCTACGACCATGCCGGAATCCATTCGATCCACGTCGATGCGCGCGACAGCGGGCGGATCACGCTCGCCATCTCCATCGGCGGCGTCTGGAAGAGCGGCGACGCGGGCGCCGCTTGGCGTCTCGTCGGCGCGGGCCTGCGCGCCGAATACATGCCCCCGGCCAAGGCGTACGACCCGGTCGTCCAGGACCCGCACCGCCTCGCCCATTGCGCGGCGGCCCCCGACGTTGTCTGGTGCCAACACCACAACGGCATTTTTCGCTCGACCGACGGCGGGGCGACATTCGACGAGATCGCTCCCGTCCGGCCATCGGCGTTCGGCTTCGCCGTGGCCGCGCACCCGCAGAATCCCGAGTGCGCGTGGTTCGTGCCGGCGGTCAAGGACGAGTGCCGCGTGCCGGTGGCTGGGCGCCTCGTGGTCACCCGCACCACCGACGGCGGGCGTAGCTTCACGGCGTTGGGCGAGGGGCTGCCGTCGCGCGACTGCTACGACCTCGTCTACCGGCACGGCCTCGACGTCGACGCGACCGGCGCGCGGCTGGCGATGGGCTCGACCACGGGTAATCTGTGGACCAGCGACGACGGCGGCGACCACTGGACCCAGGTCAGCGCCCATCTGCCCCCGATTGCGCAGGTGGCGTTCGGCTGACGCCGCGGCCGGCGCCCACTTGCCAACCGGTCCGCGTCCGCCCAAACTCGCGCCGCACGACACCAAGCCGGCCGCAGTGCCGGCGGGCTTTGCACTGTGCAGGACCGGAGGGAGGACGACGATGGACATCTTGAGACCCACAGTGGTGGCGCTCGCGGGGGCATTGGCGCTGAGCCTGGCCGCGAACGGCGCCGCCGGCCAGTCGGCTGCCGAGCGCGACGCGGTCGCACGCTCGAAGGCGATGGTGCCGACGCTGCCGTGGCCGCAAGGCGACCAGCGCGGCATGGCCAACGCGATCGGGCCGGGCACCTGGTTGCGCTGCGCGCAGCACCTGACCGAGCCGAACGCCAAGGTCTACGAGATCTCGCATGTGCGCTCGAACACCATGCCATTGTCGCCGTTCGGCGTGCCGTTGGCGTATGAGTACCGGCCGACCGTCGGCATCCCGGGGACCCTGCATGCGTTCAACGGCGAGCAGGTGAAGAGCGGCGAGCCGGGCGCCCAGGGCACGCAGATGGACGCGATCGGGCACTTCGCCTATCTCGCCCAGCCGTGGGACGGGCAGGGCGACTTCCCGGCCGGCGACGCGAAATATTACGGCGGCTATACCCAGGCCGAGGTGAAGCCGTCGCCCGACTCGCCGCTGCAGAAGCTCGGTATCGAGAACGTGCCGCCGCTCATCACCAGCGCGGTGCTGCTCGATGCCAAGAGCTATCTCGGCGGCGGCCAGCCGATGCAGCCGGGCCAGCAGGTCACCGCGGCCGACATCGAGGCGATGGTCGAGGCGCAGGGCCTCGGCTGGCGCGGCATCCTGCCGGGCGACGTGCTCTACATCTACACCGGCTGGGGCGACAACTGGAAGGACCCGGACACCGAGAAGTCCTACTACACCATGGGCCCGGGGCTCGCGTTCGATGCCGCCGAGTACATCGAAAAGAAGGGCGTGGTGCTGGTCGCCCTCGACAACCCGTTCACCGATCCGGTCAACCAGGGCCAGCTGATGGGCCAGGCCGGCCCGCCCGAGGGCACGCCCCCGGGCCTGCCGTTCGTGATCCACCATTACAACCTGGCCATGGCGGGCATCCATCAGATCCAGAACGCCAATCTGGGCGCGCTCGCCAAGGACAAGGTGTGGACCTCGTGCACCATCATCCTGCCGCTGAGGTCGAGCGGCGGCTCGGGCTCGCCGGTCCGTCCGGTGGCGATCGGCGCGCCGGCCGGATAGCGGCCTATGCGAAGCGGTGGCGGCGCGCTGCCGCCGCCGCTACGCCCCGTTTCGTCTTGTCCGGCTCGGCGGATGCCCCTACTGTCGCGACGGCGCGACATCACGGAAAAGCTCGGGGACAGCCATGGGCGCGAGCAGCGCGACACTGCACGAATCGCAAGACCGCCTGGACGCGGCGACGGTGGACAGGCATCGCGCCATCGTCTCGCTGATGGAGGAGCTCGAGGCGGTCGACTGGTACGACCAGCGGGTGGCCGCGACCGGCGACGACTCCTTGCGTGCGGTCCTCGCGCACAACCGCGACGAGGAGAAGGAGCACGCCGCGATGATACTCGAGTGGCTGCGCCGCCATGACGACGCCCTCGACCGGATGCTGCGCAGCTATCTGTTCACCGACCAGCCGGTCACCGCTATCGAGCAAGGCGGCGAGGCGCCGCCGGCGCCCGCCGACGGCTCGCTCGGGATCGGCGACCTGCGCGGATAAGCGCTGCCATGGACGACCTGCACAGAGAGCTCGCCCCGGTCTCCGACGCCGCCTGGACGGAGATCGAGGACGAGGCGAGACGGACGGTCAAGCTCGCGCTCGCGGGGCGCAAGGTCGTCGACTTCGACGGTCCGCGCGGCTGGGACTGCGCGTCGGTCTCGCTCGGGCGCACCGAAGCGCTGGCGCAGGCGCCGGCCGGCGGCATCGAGGCGCGCCTGCGCCGCGTGCAGCGGCTGGTCGAGCTGCGCGCCCCGTTCACCCTGCGCCGCGACGAGCTCGAGAGCGCCGCGCGCGGCGGACGCGACCCCGACCTCAAGCCGGTGACCGACGCGGCGCGGACCATCGCCGCCGCCGAGGACCACGCCATCTTCCACGGCTACCCCGCGGGCGGCATCAAGGGCATCGCCGAGGGCGCCGCACACGCCACGTTGGCGCTCAGCGACGACTACGAGCGCTACCCCAAGGTGGTCGCCGAGGCCTTGAGCCATCTGCGCCACGCCGGCGTCGCCGGTCCCTATGCCATTGCGCTCGGGCCGCGCTGCTACAAGGGCCTGACCGAGACCACCACCGCCGGCGGCATGCGCGTGTTCGACCACGTCCGCAATCTTCTCGACGGCCCGGTGGTGTGGGCGCCTGCGGTCAACGGCGCGGTGATCGCCAGCATGCGCGGCGGCGACTTCGTGCTCACCGTCGGCCAGGACCTGTCGATCGGCTATCTCGGCCACGACGCCGACACGGTGAGCCTGTACCTTCAGGAGAGCATGACGTTCCGCGTGCTGTCGGGCGAGGCGGCGGTGCCGCTGTCGTACCAGGCGCAGCCCCGCGCCGGCGGGCGCCGCGCGGCGCGCGGGCGGTAAATGCCGACCATCCTGTTGACCGGGGCCTCCGGCGACCTCGGCCGCGTGCTGACCGACGGCTTGCGCGACAAGGGCTATCGGCTCCGCCTGTCCGACATCGTGGCGCGCGACGACGTGCCGGCGGAGTGCGCGTTCGTGCGCGCCGACCTTGCCGACAAGGACGCGGTGCTCGGCCTGTGCGAGGGCGTCGACGGCATCGCGCATTTCGGCGCCATCTCGCGCGAGAACACGTTCGAGGCGATCCTCGAGGCCAACATCCGCGGCACCTATCACATCTTCGAGGGCGCCCGGCTCAATCGCGCGCGGGTCGTGTTCGCCAGCACCAACCACACCATCGGTTTCCACGAGCGCAGCGAGCGATTGGCCGAGGACTGCCATTTCCGCCCCGACAGCTATTACGGCCTGAGCAAGGCGTACGGCGAGCTGCTCGGCCGCCACTACTGGGACAAGCATGGGGTCGAGAGCGCGCACCTGCGCATCGGCTCGTGCTTCGCGCGGCCGGCCGACGTGCGCCAGCTCAGCACCTGGCTGAGCTTTGCCGACCTGGTCGAGCTGGTCGATGGCTGCTTCAGGTGCGAGGACCTCGGCTGCGCAACCTTCTGGGGCGTCTCGGCGAACGAGCGCAGGTGGTGGACCGACCACGCGCGCGAGCTGATCCGCTTCACCGCCGCCGACAACGCCGAGACGTTCAAGGACCGGGTGCCGCCGGTGCCGGCCGACGCCGACCCGATCGCCGAGCGCTATCAGGGCGGCGTCTTCTGCGCCGACGGCTACAGCCGCGCGACGCCCGCGCCCAAGGTCCTGTTCCGCACCTCGCGCTGATCGCCGGCGGCCGGATTGCCGGCGCCCGGGTCAATGTGCATAGTGCCGTGATCCAGCGCGGCCCTGGCGGGACGGGAGCGGAGCGATGTCCGAAGCCTTCATCTGCGACTCCGCGCGCACGGCGATCGGGCGCTATGGCGGCGCGCTGTCCGCGATCCGCACCGACGACCTCGCCGCGGTGCCGATCACGGCGCTGATCGCGCGCAATGTCGGCGTCGATTGGGACGCGGTCGACGACGTCGTCTACGGCGACGCCAACCAGGCGGGCGAGGACAACCGCAACGTCGCGCGCATGGCGGCGCTGCTCGCGGGCCTCCCCGACTCGGTGCCCGGCCAGACCGTCAACCGGCTGTGTGGCTCAGGGCTCCAGGCGGTGGCGAGCGCGGCGCACGCGATTCGCGCGGGCGACGCCCGGCTGATGATCGCGGGCGGGGTCGAGGGCATGACCCGCGCGCCGTTCGTGATGGCCAAGAGCGAGCAGGCGTTCGCGCGTAACCTGGAGGTCTACGACAGCACCATCGGCTGGCGCTTCGTCAATGCGCGCATGAAGGCGGCGCACGGCATCGACTCGATGCCCGAAACCGCCGAGAACGTCGCCGAGGAGTACCAGGTCTCGCGCGCCGACCAGGATAAGTTCGCGCTCCGCTCGCAGCAGCGCGCGGGCGCCGCGATCGCCGCCGGCCGCTTGGCCGAGGAGATCGTGCCGGTGGCGATTCCCCAACGCAAGGGCGCACCCGTGATCGTCGACCGCGACGAGCACCCGCGCCCCGACACCACCCTCGACAAGCTGGCCGGCCTGGCGACGCCGTTCCGCGACGGCGGCACGGTCACCGCGGGCAACGCCTCGGGAGTCAACGACGGCGCCGCGGCGATCGTCATCGCCTCGGAGCAGGCGGCGGCCCGCTGGGGCTTGCAGCCGATAGCGCGCGTCCTCGGCGCGGCGAGCGCCGGCGTCGCGCCCAGGATCATGGGCATGGGGCCGGCGCCGGCGACGCGCAAGCTGCTCGACCGGCTCGGGCTCGCGGTCTCCGACATGGACGTGATCGAGCTCAACGAGGCGTTCGCCGCCCAGGCGCTGGCGGTGCTGCGCGAGCTCGGCCTCGCCGACGACGCCGAGCAAGTCAACCCCAATGGCGGCGCGATCGCGCTCGGCCACCCGCTCGGCATGAGCGGCGCCCGGCTGGTGCTGACCGCGGCGCGCGAGCTTGCCCGCCGCAAGCGGCGCTACGCGCTGTGCACCATGTGCATCGGCGTCGGCCAGGGCATCGCAATGGTGGTCGAGCGGGTCTAGGCGCTTCGCCAAGCCGCGACCGGGTCGGCATGAACATCCTGTTCATCCACCAGAACTTTCCCGCCCAATACCGCCACATCGCGCTGTCTTATGCGCGCGAGGGCGGCCACGGGCTGGTGGCGGTCGGCAAGGACACGGCGGGCCGGGTGAAGGGGGTGCGCCACGTGCTCTACAAGCTCACGCGGCCGCCGCGCCAGAGCCGCCACCCTTATGTGCACGACTTCGAGACCAAGGTGCACCACGGCCAGACCGTGCGCCGGGCGCTGGCGGCGATCAAGGAGCGCGGCTTTCTCCCCGACGTGATCCTCGCTCATCCGGGCTGGGGCGAGGACATGTTCGTGCCCGACGTCTTCCCCGAGGTGCCGCGCCTGCTTTATGCCGAGTTCTACTATCACGCCCACGGCGCCGACGTGAACTTCGACCCCGAGCAACCGCTGGCGGACGGCGACGACGCGCGCATCCGCGCACGCAATGCCGGCCAGCTCTTGAGCCTGGAGAGCGCGACCTGGGGGGTGAGCCCGACCGAGTGGCAGCGAAGCCAGTACCCGGAGCTGTTCCGCCCGCGCATCTCGGTGCTGCACGACGGCATCGACGTCGACCTGGTGCGCCCCGACGACGGCGCGAGCCTCGTCCTCGCCGGCGGCACCACGCTGACCCGCGCCGACGAGGTGGTCACCTATGCGGTGCGCAACCTTGAGCCCTATCGCGGCTTCCACCAGTTCCTGCGCGCGGCGCGGCTGATCCTCGAGCGCCGGCCGCGGGCGCAGATCGTGGTCGTCGGCGGCGACGAGGTGAGCTACGGCCGCCGCCCGCCCGCGGGCACGACCTTCCGCGAGCACTACCTGGCCGAGGCGCCGATCGATCAGGCGCGCGTCCACTTCCTGGGCCGGCTGCCTTACGACCAGTACCTGCGGGTGCTCCAGGTGTCGCAGGCACACATCTATCTGACGGTGCCGTTCGTGCTGTCGTGGTCGATGCTGGAGGCGATG
>DASWHU010000352.1:0-3397 GCA_036398035.1 Alphaproteobacteria bacterium
TCACCCAGGACGAGATCGACACGGCGCGCAGCGCGCGGTTCGCCAAGTACGACGCCAACGGCGACGGCAAGCTCGGCATCGACGAGTTCGATGCCCTGTTCCGCGAGGTCACGCGGCCGATGATGGTGCGGGCCTTCCAGAGGCTCGACCCGGACGGCGACGCCGGCGTCACCACCGACGAATACGATGCCGCCTTCTCGGGCATGGTCGAGCGCATGGACCGCAACGGCGACGGCGCCCTGTCGCGCGACGACATGCGCCGCCACCGCCGCGGGCACTCGGACGACGACCGCAACGACGACAGCGACGAGGGCTGACTCCGATTGTCCTCGACGCCTCCGGCGGGGCTGAACGGCGCCCCGCCGGACTCCCCTTCAATACCTAGCCCGCTATCGATCGTGGCTCATCGTGCGCCGGCCGGCTGCCCGCAGCCGGCGTGGAAGCGGAGTGCGGCGATCCACGCGTGCGCGCGGCTGCGGGTGTCGTCGGTGTCCGAGGTGATCGCGAGCCGCACCGGCCGGGTGACCGGGTCGTCGAAGGCGCGCCGGTAGTCGGCGGCGACATCGACGGTCTCCTCGAGCCATTGCCCGAGCGGGGCGTCGCCCGGATGGAGCAGCACGTTGCGGCCGGCGGCGCCCATATAGGCGCTGCTCTGCATGTCGCCCGGCTGGCCGCGGCCGCCCCAGACATACGCCACCACCCGCCCCGGGGCGTCGGCGCCGTAGAACAGCTCGACCAGCGGGCGCACCAGCTGCTCCCAGAAGCTGGCGTGCTCGCCGTCGAACGGGAACGCCACGAACACCGCGAGCGCGCGGTCGTCGCCGCCATGCGCCGTGAGGTTGGTCGGCGGCGGCGCCTCGTCCACCCGCCAGCGCCACGACAGGCACGGCGCCGCCGCGAGGTCGACCGCGACCGGCCGGTGCAGCATCGAGACGCTGCGCTCGCTGATCACCTCGAGGCTGCCGTCGTCATGGCCGACGAAGCGGTCCGCCGCCTTGCCGGAGAAGGTCAGCACCTGCCAGCCGAGCGCCTCGAGGTCGGGGCCGATCGGCAGGACCTCGTCCGCCCGCGACACGGGCACCGCCGCCAGCGTCGCCGCCAGCGCCAGCGCCAGCCGGCGCCGCCTCACCCGTCGCCCTCGCCGCCGTCCGGGCCCCAGAACACCACCCAGGTCGCGAAGTCGTCGGTGAAGTCCTCGAACCGGTGCTCGACGCCCGCCGGCACGAACAGCACCGTGCCTGGCGCAAACGGGACGCGGTCGCCGGCGCGCAGGAATCGGCCCCGGCCGCGGGCGACGACGTAGATCTCGTCCTGGTCGTGCGGGGTCTGCTCGTCGCGGCCCGCGGGCGCGTAGAAGCGCACCGACATGGTGCCGTGGGCGAGGGCGAGCGCCGAGCGCCGGCCGGCCGGCACCGGCAGCGCCAGCGCCTCGGCCAGCGACAGCGCCCAGCGACCGCCGCCCTCGGCCATCCCGACCCTACTCCGCGGCCGCGGCGTCCGGCGCGGCCGGGCGCCAGCGCAGCACCGGCTGGCGCGCGGCGCGGGTCTCATCCAGGCGCCGGCGCGGGGCGTGGCGGGGGGCGTCGTGGAAGTACGCGGCATCGCCCGCCTTGGCCCGCTCGGCCAGCGCGCGCACGGTGTCGGCAAACAGGTCGAGAGTCTCGCGGGTCTCGGTCTCGGTCGGCTCGACCAGCAGCGCGCCGTGGACGACCAGCGGGAAGTAGATGGTCGGCGGGTGGAAGCCCTCGTCGATCAGCGCCTTGGCGAAGTCGAGGGTCGATACTCCGGTGCCCTTGAGGAAGCGGTCGTCGAACAGCGCCTCGTGCATGCACGGGCCGGGGTAGGCCGGGGTGAGCGCGCCGTCGAGGCGGGCGAGCAGGTAGTTGGCCGCCAGCACCGAGTCCTCGGCCACCTGGCGCAGGCCGTCGGCGCCGTGGCTCATCATGTAGGCGAGCGCGCGCACGAACACGCCGAACTGGCCGTGGAAGGCGCGCAGCCGTCCGATCGCCGCCGCCGCCTCGCCCTTGGCGTGCTCGCGCAGGCCGAAGCCGCCCGCGCCGTGCAGCCGCCAGGGCAGCGGCGCGAAGCGGGCGAGCTCGGCGGTCATCGCCACCGGCCCCGACCCCGGCCCGCCGCCGCCGTGGGGGGTGGAGAAGGTCTTGTGCAGGTTGAGGTGCATCGCGTCGATGCCGAGGTCGCCCGGGCGCACCCGACCGACGATGGCGTTGAAGTTGGCGCCGTCGCAGTAGAACAGCGCGCCGGCGGCGTGCACCGCCTCGGCAATGGCGAGGGTGTCGCGCTCGAACAGGCCGCAGGTGTTGGGGTTGGTGAGCATGATCGCGGCGACGTCGGGGCCGAGCCGGGCGCTGAGCGAGGCGAGGTCGACCCGGCCGCTGTCGTCGGCCGGGATCTCCTCGATCCGATAGCCGCAGGCGACCGCGGTCGCGGGGTTGGTGCCGTGCGCGGACTCGGGCACCAGTACCACCTGGCGGGCATCGCCGCGGGCCTCCAGGCAGGCGCGGATCACCATCATCCCGCACAGCTCGCCCTGGGCGCCGGCGGCGGGCGACATCGCCACCGCCGGCAGGCCGCACAGCGTCTTGAGCCACTCCGCCAGCCGGTCGATCAGCTCGAGTGCGCCCTGCACGGTGCCAAGCGGCTGCAGCGGGTGCAGGTCGGCGAAGCCCGGCAGCCCGGCGAGGCGCTCGCCGAGCCGCGGATTGTGCTTCATGGTGCACGAGCCGAGCGGGTAGAAGCCGGTGTCGATGCCGTAGTTGAGCGCGCTGAGCCGCGTGTAGTGGCGCACCACCTGCGGCTCGGACAGCCCGGGCAGGCCGCAGGCGCGGGTGCGCGCAAGCCCGCCGAGCCGAGGCGCGTGCGCCGGCGGATCGGGCAGATCGACGCCGCTGCGCCCGTCCGCGCCCTGCTCGAAGATCAGCGGCTCCTCGATGGCGAGGCCGCGGTTGCCGGTCACCGTGCCGGAATTGGCACTCGCGCGCAGCGCGCGCTCGGCCGTCTTTCGTCCCTGGCTCCTGTCCGTGATCATGACACCGCCTCCCCCAGCACGCGCGCCAGCGCCTCGACGTCGTCGTCGGTGTTGGTTTCGGTGACCGCGACCAGCAGCAGCGGCGCAAGGTCGTCGCGCCCCGGATAGAGGCGCGATACCGGCACCCCGGCCAGGATGCCGCGTTCTGCCAGCGCCTCGACCACATCGGCCGCGGGGCGCGCAAGGCGCACCGTGAACTCGTTGAAGAAGGTCTCGTTGAGCACCTCGACGCCCGGCACCTCGTCAAGCCGGTCGGCGGCGCGCACCGCGTAGGCGTGGTTGAGCCGGGCGAGGCGGGCAAAGCCGTCGTCGCCCAGCAGCGCCAGGTGGATCGAGAAGGCGAGCGCGCAC
>DASWHU010000353.1:0-7155 GCA_036398035.1 Alphaproteobacteria bacterium
GCCGTCGAGGCCATGGCCGAACTCTGGCGTCTGGATCTCGCGCGCATAGGTCTCGCTGACCGTGGTCAGGCCGTCGGCAAAGGACAGCCCGGCCTTGAGGAACGACAGCTGGCCGTAGAACTCGACCCCGTCCGTGAGGCCCGCCACCGGCAGCCCAAGGCCGCCGAGCGTGGATTCGGGAAAGGTGCCCTGGAATGACATGTTGTGGACCGTGAACAGGCTTGGCGGGCGTTCTGCCGCGGCGCGCAGGAGCAGCGGCACCAGCCCGGCGTGCCAGTCGTGGCAGTGGACCACGTCCGGGACCCAGTCGAGGCCGGCTCGCCCGAGCGCGATCCGCGCCGCGGCATGGGCGAAGACGGCGAACCGCCTGGCATTGTCGGGCCAATCGCGCCCCTCGGCGTCCTGGTAGGGCCCGCCGGAGCGCCGGAACAGCGCCGGCGCGTCGACCAGCCACAGCGGCAGGCCGCTGTCCGGGGCGCGCGCGCGCAGCAGGCGCACGCGCTCGACGCCGAGCACCTCGCCGAGGTCCGCGGCCACCACCGGCGCGAGCGCCTGGTCGAGCGCCGATTCGTAGGCCGGCATGGTCAGGCGGACGTCGACGCCGCGCTCGGCCAGCGCCCGCGGCAGCGCAGCGCAGACGTCGGCCAGGCCGCCGGTCTTTGCTAGAGGGAATATCTCGGCCGCTACGAACTGGACCCGCACCCGTTGCACCTTGGCACTCGGTGACCGCTTGGCTCCCGACGGAGCCCCCCTCCCCCTCGGCAACGGCGCCAAGATGGTACAAATACACTTAGGGGCCTTGACATGGATCAGCCACTGGCTTTCGGTCTCATGAATTTTTCGTGTCCCTAGATGTTGTAGCTGAAGACAAGCGGGCACTCGATCAGTAGCGGGGGGCGAGCGTGACGCCACTCAAGAAAGCGGCGGTGACTCCGGCGACCATCGGCCCGTTTCTCGGCCGGACCCGAATCGCCTACTTCTCGATGGAGATCGCGCTCCAGCCCGACATCCCGACCTACAGCGGCGGGCTGGGGGTGCTGGCCGGCGACACCGCGCGCGGCTGCGCCGACCTTGAGCTGCCGGTGGTGTTCGTCACCCTGATCAGCCGCCAAGGCTACCTGCGCCAGGAGATCGACGCCGAAGGCTGGCAGGTGGAGCACCCGGACCCGTGGCAGCCGGCCGAGCACGCCACCCCGCTCAGGGCCAAGGTCGCGATACCGATCGCCGGGCGCGAGGTGTGGGTGCGGCCGTGGCTGTTCGTGCTGCAGAGCACGCTCGGCTACCGCGTGCCGGTGCTGCTGCTGGATACCGACCTCGACGAGAACACGCCCGAGGACCGGCGCATTACCGACGTCCTTTACGGCGGCGACGAGGAGTACCGCCTGAAGCAGGAGATGGTGCTGGGCATCTGCGGGGTGCGCATCCTGCAGGCGCTCGGCTTCTCGATCCACCGCTATCACCTGAACGAGGGCCATGCCGCGCTGCTCGCCCTCGACCTGCTGCGCCGCCACCCCCGCCCGGCCGACCAGATCGCCCGCGGCGAGCTCGCCTACGACGTGGGCCAGGTGCGCGAATCCTGCATCTTCACCACCCACACCCCGGTCGAGGCCGGCCACGACCGCTTCTCCTACGAGCTGGCGCGCAAGCTGCTGCCGGACTACATGCCGTTCGACCAGCTCAAGCTGCTGACCGGCAACGAGCATTTCAACATGACCCGGCTCGCGCTCAACTTGAGCGGCTATGTCAACGGGGTCGCCACGCGCCACGCCGAGACCACCTTGCGCATGTTCCCCGGCCACCGCATCCACGCCGTGACCAACGGCGTGCATCTGGCGACCTGGATGCACCCGCGCATCGCCGAGCTGTTCGATCGGCACCTGCCGCTGTGGCGGGTCGAGCCCGAGATCCTGGCCCGCACCGACCGGCTCGACGACGACGAGGTCTGGGACGCCCACGCCGCCGCCAAGGCCGAGTTCCTGAAGCTGGTCGCGGACCGGACCGGCTGCGTCATGGACCCGGAGGTCCCGGTGCTCGGTTTCGCCCGCCGCATGACCGGCTACAAGCGCCCGGCGTTCCTGTTCGCCGACCTCGAGCGCCTGCTCGCCGTCCACCAGCGCACGCCGTTCCAGGTCGTGATCGCCGGCAAGGCGCATCCGCGCGATGAGACCGGCAAGCACGCGATCCACATCATCCACCGCCGGATCGGCGAGATGCAGGGCCGCATGCGCGCCGCGTTCCTGCCCAACTACGACATGGCGCTGGCCAAGCACGTGGTCGCCGGCGTCGACATCTGGCTCAACACCCCGGTGCCGCCGATGGAGGCCTCGGGCACCAGCGGCATGAAGGCCGCGCTCAACGGCGCGCTCAACTTGAGCGTGCTCGACGGCTGGTGGGTCGAGGGTTGCATCGAAGGGGTCACCGGCTGGGCGATCAGCCACGACAGCGGCAGGGCGGCCGTCGAGGCGACCGAGACCGACCTCTACGACAAGCTCGAGCACGCGGTGCTGCCGACCTACTACCACGACCGCGCGCGGTGGGTGTGGATGATGAAGCAGGCGATGGCCAAGATCGGCAGCTACTTCAATACCAATCGCATGATGCGCCGCTACGCCGCGGAAGCCTACGTGGTCTAGCCGTGGGAACCGGCGCCGGCGCCTGGAAGCGGGAGAGAGATGGCGAAGCGCGACGGGCTGGTGATCTGGTTCGACGACCTCAAGCGCACCGACGTCGCCCTGGTCGGCGGCAAGAACGCCTCGCTGGGCGAGATGGTGGGCAGCCTCGGCGCCGAAGGCGTGCGGGTGCCGCCGGGATTCGCCACCAGCGCCGACGCCTACTGGCAGTTCGTCGAGGCGAACGGCCTCATGGGCGTGATCGAGGCGGCAATGCGCGACCTCGACACCGGCAAGCATACGCTGCAGGAGGCGGGCCGGGCGGTGCGCCAGGCGTTCGTTCGCGGCGACTGGCCCGAGGCGTGCGCGCGCGCGATCCGCGCCGCCTACCGCGTGCTCTCGAAGCGCTGCGGGGCGGCTGAGACCGACGTCGCGGTGCGCTCGAGCGCGACCGCCGAGGACCTGCCCGACGCGAGCTTCGCCGGCCAGCAGGAGACCTTCCTCAACGTCCGTGGCGAGCGCGCGCTGCTCGATGCCTGCCGGCGCTGCTACGCCTCACTGTTCACCGACCGGGCGATCAGCTATCGCGCGGCCAAGGGCTTCGACCACCTGCAGGTGGCGCTGTCGATCGGGGTCCAGAAGATGGTCCGCTCCGACCTCGCCGGCGCCGGGGTCATGTTCTCGATCGACACCGAGACCGGCTTCGACAAGGTGGTGGTGATCAACGCCGCGTGGGGGCTCGGCGAGAACGTGGTGCAGGGGACGGTGAATCCCGACGAGTACCAGGTGTTCAAGCCGCTGCTCGCCGACCCGGGCCTGACGCCGATCATCGAGAGGGCGCTCGGCGCCAAGGAGCGCAAGATGATCTACGCGGGCGGCGCGGCGCCGACCCGCAACGTGCCGACGTCGCGCTCCGAGCGCGCCTCGTTCGTGCTCGCCGATGCCGAGATCCTGCAGCTCGCGCGCTGGGCGTGCGCGATCGAGGCGCATTACGGCATGGCGATGGACATGGAGTGGGCGAAGGACGGCGAGGCCGGCGATCTCTACATCGTCCAGGCGCGCCCCGAGACCGTGCAGTCGCGCAAGCAGGGCCCCAACTTCAGGACCTACCGCATGACGCGGAAGGGCCGCCAGCTGGTCGCCGGCCTCAGCATCGGCGACGCCATCGTCACCGGCGAGGTGTCGCTGATACCGGGCGCGGACCGCATCGCCGACTTCCGCGACGGCGCGGTACTGGTCACCGCGACCACGGACCCGGACTGGGTGCCGATCATGAAGCGCGCCGCCGCCATCGTCACCGACCACGGCGGGCGCACCAGCCACGCCGCCATCGTCAGCCGCGAGCTCGGCCTGCCGGCGGTGGTCGGCACCGGCGATGCCACCCGCCTGCTCCATGACCAGCAGGCGGTCACCGTGTCCTGCGCCGAGGGCGACCAAGGCTTCGTCTACGAGGGCATTGGCGAGTTCGAGGTCGACGAGCTCAGCCTCGACGACATCCCCGAGACGCGCACGCAGGTGATGCTCAACCTCGCCAACCCGGCGGCCGCGTTCCGCTGGTGGCGCCTGCCGGCCGACGGCGTCGGCCTTGCGCGCATGGAATTCGTGGTCAACAACCAGATCAAGGTCCACCCGATGGCGCTGGTCCGCTACGACAGCTTGCGCGATGAGGACGCCAAGCGCCGCATCGGTGAGCTCACCGAAGGCTACGCCGACAAGACCGAGTATTTCGTCGACCGCCTGGCGCGCGCGCTGGCGCGGATTGCGGCGGCGCACCACCCCAATCCGGTGATCGTGCGCACCAGCGACTTCAAGACCAACGAGTACGCCAACCTGATCGGCGGCGCCGAGTTCGAGCCCAAGGAGCAGAACCCGATGATCGGCTTCCGCGGCGCCTCGCGCTACACCTCGCCGCGCTACCGCGAAGGGTTTGCGCTCGAATGCCGGGCGCTGCGCCGGCTGCGCGAGGAGATGGGGTTCGCCAACGTGATCGTGATGATCCCGTTCTGCCGCTCGACGGGCGAGGCCGACCGGGTGCTCGAGGTCATGGCCGAGAACGGCCTCGAACGCGGGGTGCGGGGGCTTGAGGTCTACGTGATGTGCGAGATCCCGTCCAACGTGGTGCTGGCCAAGGCGTTCGCCGAGCGCTTCGACGGCTTCTCGATCGGCTCCAACGACCTCACCCAGCTCACCCTGGGGGTCGACCGCGATTCCGAGCTGCTGGCGGGCCTGTTCGACGAGCAGGACGAGGCGGTCGAGTGGATGATCCGCTCGGTGATCGAGGCCGCGCACCGCGCCGGCGCCAAGATCGGGCTGTGCGGCCAGGCGCCGAGCGACCACCCCGAGTTCGCCGAGTTCCTGGTCGACTGCGGCATCGACTCGATCTCGGTCAGCCCCGACAGCTTCATCGCCGTCAAGCAGTCCGTCGCCCGCGCCGAGGCGCGGCGCGCGGCGCGCGCCAAGCTCAGCCGGTCCGGCGCCTGAGCGCGCGCAACAGCGTCTTCTCCAGCTCGACGATCAGGAAGATGATGGCCGCGACGCCAAGAACGGCGAGCCAGACATAAGCCGCCAGCGGCCGCGACTGGAACAGCGTCTGCATGAACGGCGCATAGGTGAACAGCAGCTGGAACGAGACGACGGTTGCCACGGCCGCCCACGCGATCCACGCGGTTCGGTCGAACAGGCTGGCGAATGCCGACGACTGCATCCGCCGCACGTTGAACAGGTAGAACGCCTCGAACAGGACCAGCGTGTTGACCGCGGCAGTGCGCGCGGTCTCGATGTCGGCGCCCGAGTCCCTGAGCCAGACGAAGATGCCGAACACGCCCGCGACCAGAACCAGCGACACGAGCGCGATCCGCCACAGCACGAACCCGGACAGGATCGGCTCGCGCGCATCCCGCGGCGGGCGTTTCATCACCTCGGCCTCGGCGGGCTCGAAGGCGAGCGCCAGCGCCAAGGTCACCGCCGTTATCATGTTGATCCACAGGATCTGGACGGCGGTGATCGGCAGCAGCCGGCCGAGCGCGATCGCGGCAACGATGGTCAGCGCCTCGCCGCCGTTGGTCGGCAGGAGGAACAGGATCGCCTTCTTCAGGTTGTCGTAGACCGTGCGTCCCTCCTCGACCGCATGTGCGATCGAGGCGAAGTTGTCGTCGGCCAGCACCATCTCGGCCGCCTCCTTGGCCGCCTCGGAGCCCTTGCGGCCCATGGCGATGCCGACGTCGGCGCGCTTCAGCGCCGGCGCGTCGTTGACCCCGTCGCCGGTCATGGCGACGATCCGCCGGCGCGCCTGGAGCGCCTCGACCAGCCTGAGCTTGTGCTCCGGGGTGGTGCGCGCGAACACGTCGACGTCGATCACGTGCTCCGCGAGTTCCTCGTCGTCCATGCGGTCGAGGTCGGTGCCGGTGACCACCGTAAGCGCGTTGCGCAGGCCGAGCTTCTGGGCAATCGCCCGCGCCGTGCCGGCATGATCGCCGGTGATCATCTTGACCCGGATGCCAGCCGCGCGGCATTTCGCGACCGCCTCGATCGCCTCCTCGCGCGGCGGATCGCCGAACCCGAAAAGACCAAGCAAGGTGAGACCGGAGCCGAGGTCGGCGAAGCCGAGCGAATGATGATCCGGGCCGGTGTCCTTCATCGCCAGCGCCAGCACCCTCTGGCCGCGGCGCGTGATCTCGTCCATCCGGCCATGCCAGTAGGCGAGGTCGATCGGGCCTGCGCCGTCGGCCTCGCCTTGCCGGCTGCACATCGGCAGCACGCTTTCCGGCGCGCCCTTGACGAACACCACGCCCCGGCGCGAGCGGTCGTGGTGGAGCGTGGCCATGAACCTGTGACCGGAGTCGAACGGGATCAGGTCGCTGCGCGGCCATGAGTCGCGCTCGACGTCGGGATCGAGGTTCGCCTTCATGCCGACCACGACCAGGGCCGCTTCCATCGGGTCGCCCTCGATGCGCCACGCGTCCCCGTCGCGGGAGAGGTCCGCGTCGCTGCACAGGATCGCGCCTCGCGCCAGGGTTTCAAGGCGCGGGTGCGCCGCGAGGTCGACCGGGACGCCGTCGAGCGAGAACTCGCCCGCCGGGGCATAGCCGTCCCCGGCGACCGCGAACATATGGCGGCTGGTGGCGATGCTCTCGACCATCATCTCGTTGCGCGTGAACGTGCCGGTCTTGTCGGAGCAGATGACGCTGACCGAGCCCAGCGTCTCGACCGCGGGCAGGCGGCGGATGATGGCATTGCGCCGGGCCATGCGCTCGACGCCGATGGCGAGCGTGACGGTCATGATCGCGGGCAATCCCTCCGGGATCGCGGCGACCGCGAGCCCGACTGCGGCGAGGAACATGTCGCCCGCGGTAAATCCGTGGCCGACGGTGCCGACGGCGAAGGTCACCGCCGCCAGCCCCAGGATGCCCGCGGTGAGCCAGCGGCCGAAGACGGCCATCTGGCGCAACAAAGGCGTGGTCAGGCTCTCGGTGCCCGCGAGCAGCGTGCCGATCCGGCCGATCTCGGTCGCATCGCCGGTGGCGACCACGACGCCGGTCCCCTGGCC
>DASWHU010000354.1:0-2343 GCA_036398035.1 Alphaproteobacteria bacterium
GCGACGAAGCGCTCGTGGTCGCCGTAGACGGTGCGCATCAGCCCCGGCCAGGCGTCGGCCATGCACAGGTTGCCCACCGCCGGGCCGTCGAGCCGCTTGCCGTCGCCGTCGACGATCACCGGCTGGACGCCGAAGAACGGCTTGGTCGCCGAGCCCGGCTTGAGCGCGATCGCGCCCGGCAGGGGCGTGATCAGGATGCCGCCGGTCTCGGTCTGCCACCAGGTGTCGACGATCGGGCAGCGGGCGTCGCCGACCACGTTATAGTACCACAGCCAGGCCTCGGGATTTATCGGCTCGCCGACCGTGCCGAGGATGCGCAAGGACTTGCGGCTGGTCTTCCTGACCGGGCCGTCGCCTTCGCGCATCAGCGCCCGGATCGCGGTCGGCGCGGTGTAGAAGATGGTCACCTTGTGCTTGTCCACCACCTGCCAGAAGCGCGAGGCGTCGGGGTAGTTGGGCACGCCCTCGAACATCAGCGAGGTGGCGCCGTTGCACAGCGGGCCGTAGACGATGTAGCTGTGGCCGGTGACCCAGCCGACGTCGGCGGTGCACCAGAAGATGTCGGCGGCGTGGTAGTCGAAGATCAGCTCGTGGCTCAGCGCGACGTAGACCAGGTAGCCGCCGGTGGTGTGCAGCACGCCCTTGGGCTGGCCGGTCGAGCCCGAGGTGTAGAGGATGAACAGCGGGTCCTCGGCGCCCATCGGCTCCGGCGCGCAGTCGTCCGCGACCGTAGCGCGCTCCTCGTGCCACCACAGGTCGCGGCCCTTGCTCCAGGCGATCCCCGCGCCGGTGCGCCGCACCACCAGCACGCTCTTGACCGACGGGCAGCGCTCGAGCGCCGCGTCGGCGTTCGCCTTCAGCGGCACCTTGCGCCCGCCGCGCAGGCCCTCGTCGGCAGTGATCACCATCGCCGAGTCGCAGTCGTGGATGCGGTCGGCGAGGGAATCGGGCGAGAAGCCGCCGAACACCACCGAATGGATCGCGCCGATGCGCGCGCAGGCGAGCATGGCGAATGCGATCTCGGGGATCATGGGCAGATAGATGGTCACCCGGTCGCCCTTGCCGATGCCGTGCTTCTTGAGCACGTTCGCCATCCGGCACACCTCGCGTTTAAGCTCGCCATAGGTGACGGCGCGGTCGACCTTGGGGTCGTCGCCCTCCCACAGGATGGCGATGCGGTCGGGAGTGCGCGCGGCATGGCGGTCGACGCAGTTGGCCGAGACGTTGAGCACGCCGTCCTCGAACCACTTGATCGACACGTTCGGGCGCTTGAACGAGGTGTTCTTGATCCTGGTCGGCGCCTTGACCCAGTCGATCCGCTTCGCCTGCTCGGCCCAGAACGCGTCGGGGTCCTCGATCGACTGCCGGTACATGCGCTCGTAGCCCGCCTGGTCGATAAGGGCCGACTTGGCAAGCCCCTTGGGCACCGGAAACACCAGGTTGTCCGACATCATCCGCTCCCTGTCTCGGTTGCAGCGCGCTCGCGTCGGGCGGGATTAAATCGGCAAACGGCCGCCGCGTAAACGGCAGAGGCGGCGGAATCTCAGCCCGGCCCCTGGCCGGGCTTGACGCGCACGGGCGCGCCCCCGTCGAGCCACACCGCCCCGTGCTCGATTCGCACCGCCAGCGCGCACAGCCGCTCGCCGCGGCACGGCCCGCGCAGGCACGCGCCGGTCTCGATCTCGAACCAGGCGCCGTGGTTGGTGCACAGGATGTGGCGGCGGGAGAGGTCGAGGAAGCGCCCGGGCACGAAGTCGAGCGGCAGGTGCTGGTGCGGGCAGTCGTTGACGTAGCAGAAGGCGCGCGCGCCCTTGCGCACGACGAAGATGTCGGGGGCGCGGTCGGGCTCGGTCTCGAACAGGCGCGCAGCCCCGTCGGCGATGTCGTCGAGCGCGCACAGCCTGACCGCCTCGGCCATCGTCAGGCCTCGATGCCGGCCATCCTGCACAGCACGCGCCAGTGGGCCGCGCCCACGGGCACCACCGACAGGCGCGAGTTGCGCACCAGCAACAGGTCGGAAAGCTTTGGCTCGGCCTTGATCTCGGCCAGGGCGACCGGGCGCGGGACCGGCTTGACCGGGGTCACGTCGACCATGCCGAAGCGCCCGCTTGCGTCGGTGTGGTCCGGGTAATAGGCCCGCGCCACCTCGACCACGCCGACGATCGCGCGCACCTCGCCCGAGTGGTAAAAGAACCCGCGCTCGCCCTTGGCCATCGCCTTCATGTTGTTCGACGCCTGGTGGTTGCGCACCCCGTCCCAGGAGGTGCGCCCCTCGCGCACGAGATCCGCCCACGCATACGACCCCGGCTCCGACTTGAACAACCAGTACGCCATCGCCGCCTC
>DASWHU010000355.1:0-7597 GCA_036398035.1 Alphaproteobacteria bacterium
ATCGCGCGCTTCTCGAGCGTCAGCCCGGTCCCCGGCAGGCGCGCGCCGAGCGGCGCGAACACGCCCTTCATGCCGGCGCGCGCATTCGGCGCGCCGCACACCACCTCGAGCACCTCGGTGCCGGTATTCACCTTGCACAGCTTGAGCCGGTCGGCGTTGGGGTGCGGCGCGGCGGCCTCGACATAGGCGACCGTGAACGGCGCCAGCTCGGCGGCGCGGTCGATCACCTGCTCGACCTCGAGGCCGAGCATGGTCAGCGCGTCGGCGATCTCGGCCAGCGAGGCGCCGGTGTCCAGATGCTCCTTGAGCCAGCCGAGGGTGAGCTTCATCGGCTGAGGCCCCGGCCCAAGGTCGGCACCTCGAGCGCGCGGAAGCCGTAATGGCGCAGCCAGCGCGCATCGCAGTCGAAGAAGCCGCGCAGGTCGCGGATGCCGTACTTAAGCATGGCGATGCGGTCGATGCCCATGCCGAAGGCGAAGCCCTGGAACTCGCCGGCGTCCAGCCCGCAGGTCTCGAGCACGCGCGGATGCACCATGCCGCAGCCCAGGATCTCCATCCAGCCGTCCTCGGGCGCGCCGAGATGGCCGACGCGGAACTCGCCGCCCTGCGTGGTGCAGCCGATGTCGACCTCGGCCGAGGGCTCGGTGAACGGGAAGTAGCTCGGGCGGAAGCGCAGCGGCAGGTCGGCGACCTCGAAGAACGCGCGCGCGAAGTCGATCACGCAGCCCTTGAGGTGGCCCATATGGGTGGTGCGGTCGACCACCAGCGCCTCGATCTGATGGAACATGGGGGTGTGGGTCATGTCGAGGTCGCGGCGGTAGGTGCGCCCCGGGATGATGATCTTGTGCGGCGGCTCGCTCGCCATCATGGTCCGGATCTGCACCGGCGAGGTGTGGGTACGCAGCAACAGCTGGCTGCCGTCCGCCTTGGCGGGCAGGTAGAAGGTGTCGTGCATCTGGCGCGCCGGATGCTCGGGCGGGATGTTGAGCGCGGTGAAGTTGTGGAAGTCGGTCTCGATGTCCGGCCCCTCGGCGACCGCGAAGCCCATGTCGGCGAAGATCTCGGTGACCTCGTCGAGCACCTGGCTGACCGGGTGCACGGTGCCGGTGGGCTCCGGGCGCGCGGGGAGCGTCACGTCGACCCCTTCCTCGGCGAGCCCGGCCTCGAGCGCCGCCTCCTCGAGCGTGGCGCGGCGCCCCTCCAGCGCCTCGCCGAGGTCGTCCTTGAGCGCGTTCAAGAGTGGGCCTGCGCGCTTGCGCTCGGTCTCGGCCATCGCGCCGAGGGCGCGCATCAGCTCGCTCACCCGCCCCTTGCGGCCGAGCGCCGCGACTCGCACCTGGTCGAGGCTGGCGAGGTCGACGGCGTCGGCGATCGCGGCCAGGAACTCGGCGCGGACGCGCTCGGCCGTCCGTTTGACGTCCTTATCCATCGACGGCTCTCATACCAGATTCCGGCGCCCCGGCGGCAACCGCCGGTGCGGCCGCGCGGGCCGATCCGTCAGGACTTGCCCGGGGCGGTCCGCATTTTGCCGGCCGGGCGGGATCAGGCGAGCGCGGCGCGGGCGGCCTCGGCCAGCTCCTTGAACGAGGCCGGATCGCGCGCGGCGATGTCGGCCAGCACCTTGCGGTCGAGCTCGACCCCGGCCTCGGCCAGGCCGTGGATGAGCTGGCCATAGGTCAGCCCGTGCTCGCGCGCGCCGGCGTTGATGCGCTGGATCCACAGCGCCCGGAACTGGCGCTTGCGGTTGCGCCGGTCGCGGTAGGCGTACTGGCGCGCCCGCTCGACCGCCTGGATGGCGACCCGGAACACGTTCTTGCGCCGCCCGCTATAGCCCTTGGCCGCCTTGACCGCCTTCTTGTGGCGGGCATGGGTGGTGACGCCGCGCTTGACCCGTGCCATGACGCGCTCCCGTGGTGCCGGCGCTCAGCCGTTGGGCAGGAAGTGCTTGCGCACGATGCGCGCGTCCGCTTCGGCCATGATGTCGGTGCCGCGCATGCTGCGGATGAACTTGTTGGTGCGCTTGATCATGCCGTGGCGCTTGCCGGCGTGGTTCATGCGCACCTTGCCGGTCGCGGTCAGGCGGAAGCGCTTCTTGGCGCCGCTCTTGGTCTTGATCTTGGGCATGGCGTGGATCCTCGAGCGCCTGCGTCCGCCAAGCGCGGAAAGCGTGCCTTATATCGACAGCCGCCGCGCCTGGCAAGCGGGCCGGCGCGGGCGGGCGGGGGCTGGAGCGGGATGATATTACGTCGGATCCCTGAGCCTGTTTTGGTCGTCACCCCGGACTCCGCGAAGCGGATATCCGGGGTCCATACGCCTTTGCCACGCACTCGACCACCCGTGCAAGCGGCGGGATGGACCCCGGCTCGTGGCGCTGCGCGCCTTGGCCGGGGTGACGGGTGATGGATGACCATGTCTCAAATCATCAGGCTCTAGTTCGTGCCCTTGAGCGCGGAAATGCCGGCGCTGAGCGCGCCGCCGAGCAGGCCGATGTCGTACGAATAGGAGACCATGCGGAAGCCGCGCGCCATCCAGGCGCGGCCCCAGTCGACGTTCGGCGCGAGGAACCCGGCCGGCTTCTCGTGCTTGCGGCAGGCGGCGAGCACGGTATCGATCGCGGCGACGAAGTCGGGATGGTCGAACTTGCCCGGGATGCCCATGGTCAGCGACAGGTCGAAATGGCCGATATGGGCGACGTCGATTCCGGGCACCGACAGGATCTCGTCGACCTGCTCGACCCCGCGCGCGGTCTCGATCAGCGCCATCACCAGCGTGCGCGCGTTGGCCGCCGCCATCTTGTCGGCGACCTCGCCGCCGGCGTAATCGTCGTGGGCGCCGCCGAACATCGCCCCGCGCACGCCCTCGGGCGGGTAGCGGGTCCAGGAGACGATGTCCTCGGCCTCAGACTTGCTCTCGACCATCTGGAAGATCAGCCCCATGGCGCCGACGTCCAATAGCCTGGCGGTGGCGGCGTAGGTCTTCTCGGGCGGGCGCACCATCGGCACGATGCTGAGCCCGCGGCAGTACGACACCTGGCGCTTGAACTCGGCCTCCGAGATGCCGCTGTGCTCCATGTCGTAGATCACGAACTCGGCGCCCGCGCCGGCGAGCACCGCCGGCAGCCCGGGGGCGACGAACTCGAACACCATGGTGCCGAACACCGCCTCGCCCTGTAACAGCCTGTCCTTGACTCGGTTGTCGCGCATTCGATCCCTCCCTCGGTCGCGCTCGATTATGGTCGAAACGAGCGCCGCGACAACCGCCGTCGGCTGTCGCGCGCGGCCCGAATGCGCTTATACTGCGACGGTTCGCGAGGGAGGCACCGATGACCGCACCCCAGCCGGCGATGATCGCCCAGCCGCGCCTGTTGATGATCGGCGCCGGCGCCGCGGCCGAGGTCGCGGCGGCGATGGCCAAGATCGGCGTCGCCCGGCCGCTGATCGTCACCGACCCGTATGTGCGCGACAGCGGCATGCTGGCGCGCGTGACCGAGGTGCTGGACGGCGCCGGCGTCCCTTACGCGCTGTTCGCCGACACCGTGCCCGACCCGACCACCGAGGTGGTCGAGGCCGGGGTCGCGGCGCTCGCCGACGGCGACTTCGACTGCCTGATCGCGATCGGCGGCGGCAGCCCGATCGACACCGCCAAGGCGATGGCGGTGCTGGCGAGCCACGGCGGGCGGATGCGCGACTACAAGGTGCCGAACCAGGTCGATGCCACCGACTATCCGCTGATCGCCATCCCGACCACCGCCGGCACCGGCTCCGAGGTCACCCGCTTCACCGTCATCACCGACACCGAGACCGACGAGAAGATGCTGTGCGCGGGACTCGGCCTGGTGCCGGTATGCGCGCTCATCGACTACACGCTCACCCTCAGCATGCCGTGGCGGCTGACCGCGGATACCGGCATCGACACCCTCACCCATGCCATCGAGGCCTATGTCAGCCGCAAGCAGAACCCGTTCTCGGACGCGATGGCGCGCTCGTGCATGCGCCTCGTCGCGAGCCACATCCGCACCGCCTGCAAGGAGCCCGGCAACGGGGGCGCGCGCGAGGCGATGATGCTCGCCGCGACCCAGGGCGGCATGGCGTTCTCGAATGCCTCCGTCTGCCTGGTGCACGGCATGAGCCGGCCGATCGGCGCCCATTTCCACGTCCCCCACGGGCTCAGCAACGCCATGCTGCTGCCGGCGGTGACCGCGTTCTCGGCCGGCCATGCGCTCGACCGCTACGCCGACTGTGCGCGCGCCATGGGCATCGTCGACGGGGAGGTCGGCAACCAGGCCGCGGTGGCGGTCCTGCTCGACGAGCTGCGCGCGCTCAATGCCGAGCTCGAGGTGCCGACGCCGAAGGGGTACGGCATCGACGAGCGGGCCTACTTCGAGCTGCTGCCCAAGATGGCCGAGCAGGCGCTCGCCTCGGGCTCGCCGGGCAACAACCCGCGGGTGCCCGACGCCGGCGAGATCATGGACCTGTACCGCGAGGCGTGGGCCTGACCGAGGCCATGGCGGGCGGCCCGGCCGACCCCCGCTCGGAGGCGGGGGCAGGCATCGGCGTCGTCGGCCTCGGCGTGATGGGCGCGAACCTCGCGCTCAACCTCGCCGACCACGGCGCGGCCGTCGCGGTCTACAACCGCAGCGCCGAGCGCGCGGAGGCGTTCCTGGCCGGCGAGGCGGCGCGGCAACGCGCGGTCTCGGGCCACCGCTCGCTCGAATCCCTTATCGCCGCGCTCGCCCGCCCGCGCACCGTGCTGGTGATGGTCCAGGCCGGCGCGGCGGTGGACGCCCAGATCGACGCGCTCACGCCGCTGCTCGATGCCGGCGACTTGGTGATCGACGGCGGCAACGCCCACTACGCCGACACGGCGCGGCGCGCCGAGGCGCTGGCCGCGGCGGGACTCGCCTTCCTCGGCATCGGCGTCTCGGGCGGCGAGGTTGGCGCGCGCTGGGGCCCCGCGATCATGGCCGGCGGCGATGAGGCGGGATATGCGCGCGCGGCGCCCCTTCTGGAGGCGATCGCGGCCAAGGTCGACGGCGACCCGTGCTGCGCCTGGCTCGGTCCCGGCGGCGCCGGCCATTACGTCAAGATGGTCCACAACGGCATCGAGTACGCGCTGATGCAGCTCATCGGCGAGGCCTGGCTGATGATGCGCGACGGGCTCGGGCTCGCGCCCGAGGCGATCGCGGCGGCGTTCGCCGGCTGGGCCGACGGCCGGCTCGGCGGCTATCTGGTCGAGATCACCGCCGACATCCTGGCCGCGCCCGACGCCGAGACCGGCGGCATGCTGCTGGACGTGATCGACGACCGCGCCGGGCACAAGGGCACCGGACGCTGGTGCGCGGAAAGCGCGCTCGCGCTCGGCGTGCCGGCAGCGACCTTGGCCGCCGGCACTCTCGCCCGCTCGCTGTCGGGGGCAAGCAGCGCCCGGAGCTTGGCCCGGCGCCGGCTCGACGGTCCCGAGACGCGCGTCGACGACGACATCGAGGCTGCGCTCGCCGACCTCGAGCAGGCGCTGCTCGCGGGCTTCGTGACCGCGTTCAGCGAAGGCTTCCAGCTGCTCGACGCGGCGTCCGCGCAGTTCGCCTGGTCGCTCGACCGCGCCCGCATCGCGGCACTGTGGCGCGGCGGCTGCATCATCCGCGCGCGCCTGCTCGACGACATCCGCACCGCGCTCAGCGCCGCGCCCGGCACGCCGCTGCTCGCCGCCGAGCCCGCCTTCGCCGCGGCGCTCGCCGAGGCGCAGCCGGGCTGGCGGCGGACCGTCGCGCGCGCCGTCCGCCACGGCCTGCCCGCGCCGGCAATGGCGAGCGCGCTCGCGGCGTATGATTCCTATCGCACCGAGCGGCTGTGGACCGCGCTGGTGCAGGCGCAACGCGACTACTTCGGCGCCCACGGCTACCGGCGCATCGACCGCGTCGGCGATGTCCACACCGACTGGGCGACGCTCGCCGGCGATGGCTGACACCGCGGGCCTGCCGGTCGTGGTGGTGGTGATGGGGGTCGCGGGCAGCGGCAAGACCACCGTCGGGCAGAGGCTCGCGGACGCGCTCGGCGCCGCGTTCGAGGAAGGCGACGACTACCATCCCGCCGCCAACGTCGAGAAGATGCGGGGCGGGGTGCCGCTCACCGACGCCGACCGCGCGCCGTGGCTGCGCCGCCTCGCCGCCGGCATCGACCTGTGGCGCGACCAAGGCCGGCGGACCGTGCTCGCCTGCTCGGCGCTCAAGGAGAGCTATCGCGAGGTGCTGATCGGCCGCCGCCATGACGTGGCGCTGGTCCACCTCATTGGCCCGGAAGCTTTGATCCGCATGCGCCTGGAGGCAAGGGTCGGCCATTACATGCCGGCGCAACTGTTGGCGAGCCAGCTCGCCAGCCTGGAGCCGCCGGGGGACGCGATCACGGTCGACGTCGCACCGGCGCCGGAGCGGATCGTCGAGGCGATCCTGGGCCGGCTCGGCGCGTGGCAACGCCAATCATTGCAGGAGGAGTGAGCGATGGATCTGCATCTCGCCGGGCGCACGGCGCTGGTCACCGGCGGCTCGAAGGGGATCGGGCGAGCGGTCGCGTTCGGGCTCGCCGCCGAGGGCTGCCATCTGCATCTCGCCGCACGCGGTGAGGAGGCTCTTGCCAAGACCCGCGACGAGATCGCCCGCCGCCATCAGGTGTCGGTGACCACACATGCGATGGACCTGTCCGACAGCGCCGCGCAGGGCGAGCTGGTGGGGCGCTGCGACGGCGTCGACATCCTGGTCAACAACGCCGGCGGCATCCCGGGCGGCACGCTCGCCCAGATCGACGAGGCGCGCTGGCGCGAGGCGTGGGACCTCAAGGTGTTCGGTTACGTGAATCTGTGCCGCGCGTTCCATGCCCGCATGTGCGCGCGCGGCGCGGGCGTGATCGTCAACGTCATCGGCCTCGCCGGCGAGCGCTTCGATGCCGGCTACATCGCCGGCTCCACCGCCAACGCCGGGCTGATGGCGTTCACCCGCGCGCTCGGCTCGACCAGCCTGGAGAACGGCGTGCGCGTGGTCGGGGTCAATCCGGGCCTGGTCGAGACCGACCGGATGCTGTTCCTGATGCGCGCCCGCGCGCAAGCCGAGCTCGGCAATCCCGACCGTTGGCCGGAGCTGACCAAGAATCTGCCGCTCGGGCGCGCGGCGCGCGCGGACGAGGTGGCGAGCCTGGTCACCTTCCTCGCCTCCGACCGCGCCTCCTACGTCTCGGGCGTGGTCATGACCATCGACGGCGGCGTCGCCGCGCGCGCACGCTGAGACACGCTTGCGGCGCCACCCCCACCCCGTCCCTCCCCCGCGAGCGGGGGAGGGAGTCGCTACACTCGAACCTCCCCCCGCGTGCGGGGGGAGGCAGGAGGGGGGTGCTTCGGCGCGATAGCGGTCCGGATGCGTCGACTGTTCAGCCCTGGGCGGGGGACATGGCGAGGGTGAGCCCGCCGTCGACCACCAGCTCGATGCCGGTGATGTAGCGCGCCTCGTCGGAGGCCAGGAACAGCGCCGCGCGCGCGGTGTCCCAGGCATCGCCCATGAACCCCATCGGGCACTGGGCGTTGCGCCTGGCGATCATCGCGTCGACGTCGTCAT